>CBDUCT010000067.1:0-12043 GCA_965365715.1 uncultured Cyclobacteriaceae bacterium
TAAAACAGGGCCACCGTCAATGATTTAAAAGCATGACTATTGTTGATGATGAAAGGTGCAATTAATAGAAATGCACCAATGCAAGTTGCTGATAATAAGAAAACTTTTACCCACAGATACTTCCTGTAATCAATCTTCCTTGCCAGTAAAAAATCAAAGTATCCCGCTTCCCAGGCATAAAGGAACTGACCATAAGTGATGATAAACATACCGATAAAGAATACACCCGCATATATCAGCATGGCCCCTGATATAATATTATATATTTTATCTTCTTTCCAGGCTCTAACATGGATATTTATCGTTGTATCCCTGTCAACTATGACTTTAAAAGGTTCCGGTATTCTGCCTGCTTCATACAATGCTTCATTACCCCAATCAGCCCCTGTGATCTTAAAACTTAATTCAGTTCCTTCGTCGAAAACAAACGAACGTGTCCAGGAACTGTCTTCTTTAAGCTGGAGGGGCACCAGATCAGCCTTCCAATTGCCAAATCGCTCATGGTCACCGGCAACGCATATCTCATTTAGTGGTGGGGGTATTGCAGGATAGACATTCAAAATTATCTTATGTTGATTATTTCCGGGGATTAACACTTCAGACTGCGTGTAATCCGGAGTTTTTTTCTGTTTCTCAAGATTTGGGAAATAGTACCTGTAAAAAGGCCAGGCGAGGGCAACCATCCATATTGATAGAAAAACCGTTGATCGAATCCTCCTGTTTCGAATGATCAGGCGTAATTCCATGGCGATTAAATCTCCAAAAGCCCCCATTCTGTTTAAATAACCGAAGTTCTGCTGGGCTTTCCGGATTTTTTCTTTTGGCATGATCTCCTCCGCATATGCATGTCTTTTTAGATATATGAAATTCACTGAATAAGTTAATATGATCAACAGGAGGAAAATCAAAATATATAGTGGATCCTGAAGTGGAACCATAAATAACGCGGTGGATAGATAAGACAGGGATATAATACCATCCTTTTCCAGTAGAATTATGACAATAAAACACAAGATCAGGATTGCTATTATACCGGGATTGAAATGGATCTTCCTTTTAAAAAAAAGAGCAATATAACTGATCGAATTAAAAAACAGGTATATCCCGAATACCCATAGAATAATGCTGAATATAGGGAAGGAAAGGGATAAAACTTTTATTGCAAATGGAATAAGCACCAGAAGTGGAATAAAGGGAAAAAAACTCCAAAGTGTTTTCGATAAAAGATAATGGATCAGTGTGCTCTTTTTTACAGGCAATAACAAATAGGGTTGAATGGACAGAGAAGGAACTTCCTGCAGCATTAATCTAAGAACAAAATCTGCCAGGGCATAATAGAGTATGAAACTGGTAAACTGCTCAACCGGATCTTTGTCAGGATAAAATGTTTTCAGGATATCATCGATAGCATATCCCAGCATCAGAATATTAATAAATATAAGGGAGAATAAGATGCCTAAAAAAATGTTTGTCGCTACCTGTTTATCCCAGCTTCTGTGACGAACAGCTTGCCGTAGTTGATGGATAAATAAATCCTTTATCATATATAAAAAAATGTATGGCCCTACAATCCTACAGATCCGGGACCAATCTCTCGAACAGGTAATTAAATATACGTATGAATATTATCCTGCCTAAATAATATTATACAAATGGTCTTAAAAATTGATGATTGAATTATATCTTACTTTTTTCGAGGGCTTGTTCTATATCTTCGATGATGTCATTGATATGTTCCAGTCCAACAGATATCCTGATTAATCCATCTGTGATGCCAACTGCCTTCTTATCTTCAGCGCTTAGCTTTGAATGGGTTGTTGAGGCTGGATGTGTGGCTATAGTCCGGGTATCGCCAAGGTTTGCTGTTAATGACATCATCTTTACATTATTCAGGAATTTACTACCCCGCTCAATTCCTCCCTTGATTTCAAAACTCACCATGCCACCTCCCTGGCTCATTTGTTTTTTAGCGACTTCATACTTGGGGTGAGAGGATAAGAATGGATATTTAACCCAATTTACTTCCTTATGATCCTCAAGAAATCTGGCCAGTTCAAAAGCATTCTGACAATGTCTGTCCATTCTTACCGCAAGTGTTTCCAGGCTTTTTGATAAGATCCAACTGTTAAATGGCGACATTGAAGGGCCTATATGCCGGTTTAGAAACCGGACTTTTTCCATGAGTTCCTTTTTGCCCAGGATCGCACCACCTATTACACGTCCCTGCCCGTCTATAAACTTTGTTGCAGAATGGCTAACCAGATGAGCGCCCCATTTAGCCGGATTTTGCAAGTATGGTGTGGCAAAGCAATTATCAACGTTAAATATCAGATTGTGCTTCTCAGCAAATGCTCCTGCCATTTCAAGATCAATGATATCCAATCCCGGATTCGACGGCGTCTCCAAAAAAAGCATTTTAGTATTTGGTAATACAGCACTTTCCCATGTTTCAGGATAATTTGTGTCGACATAGGTATGCTTAATACCCCATTTAGGCAAAACCTGGGTTATGATCTGATGTGTGGATCCAAATAAAGCCCTTGAAGCAATTAAATGGTCACCCTGCTCCAGAAAAGCGGCTATACTAAGGAACATGGCTGCCATGCCGGATGCCGTGGCGACACCATCTTCCAATCCTTCAAGAAGACAAAGCTTGGTAATAAATTCTTCGTTGTTCGGGTTGGAAAAACGGGAATAAATATTGCCTTCTATTTCATTGTCAAAGAGAGCCCTTGCTTCTTCAGCATTATCAAAAAGGAAACTTGATGTTGCATATATGGGAACCGAGTGTTCCTTATTATACGTTTGATCAGACTGATATCTTACAGCTTTTGTTTCAAAATGTTTGTAATCCTTCATTTCAGGGTTTTTTTAATTTCATATGAATAGGTGATCCGGGCAGTTTTCTCAATAATTTTTGATACAGAACAATAGGTGTTCATAGACAGGTCGATGGCCCGCTTAACCTTCTTATCATCTAAATTTCCGGTTAATATAAAATGGACATGAATATCCTCGAACAGGGAAGGTGTTTTCCCTTTTTCCCGCGTTCCATCGATTAAAATCCGGATGTCAGCCAGGTCCTGTTTCTGCTTATTTAAAATACTTACTATATCCATTGTACTGCAACTACCCAATCCTGCCAGCAATAATTGCATCGGGCGTAATCCTTTATTTTCTCCTCCTATTGCGGGGGCCCCGTCTATATCAATTTTTGCCCCATCCTCATTAAGCGCTTGAAGGTGCACGGCTTGATTCTGTCTTTCCAGGGTTATCCTCATGATTATTTTTTAAGAAATAATGTTATGTTTGCAGATTATAAATTGATCTTAGCAGAATTAAACTGCTAAACTATTAAAAATGAGATGAACATCTTGTTATTTGTATAAAAATCAGGTGTTTGACCATGCAAAATATATTCATATGAAAGAAGTAAACGTTCACGAGTTGAAAAAAATGATTGACGCAAAAGATGACTTTCAGTTGATCGATGTTAGGGAATCAAGAGAACACGATTACTGTAACATAGGTGGGGAACTGATCCCTATGGGACAGGTTTTTCATAATGTGGATAGAATTGATAAAAGCAAAAAAGTGGTGATCTATTGCAGAAGCGGTAACCGGAGTGCCAATGTGATCAGAGCACTTGAACAGCATTTTAATTTAGATAATCTATACAATCTAAAAGGAGGAATATTAGACTGGGCAGATGAAATAGATCCCTCCGTTCCCAAGTATTAATCAAACCAAAAATTTAATTGTATAGTGAAGGGATGAATTCGTAAAGAACAGAATTCTCTTCGCCCCTGATCTGGAATGTTACCTTATGTTTCTTGTCTTCCATCCAGTCAATTAAAATCACCCCAAAATTCAGATCAATAATAAAATCGCTGATACGGTATTTATTCGGTTCCTCATCTTCCCTTTGCCAGGTATGTGTAAGCCCGCTGCTTGTAAAGTCATACAGTGGATAATTAAGGCCCTCCAGCACAATTTCAGAGATCTCAGCTATATGTCTGTCTCCACTGAGGATCATAACCCTTTTATCGGGATATTTTTTAAGAAGATCAAACAACCGCTTTCTTGATGCGGGGAAATTTGCCCACTTCTCATAGATCTGTTCATCTGGGATCACCTGAATGCTGGATCCCAGGAGGATCAGTTCAGCCTTGCTCTCATTAATTTCATTTTCAAGCCATTTCCATTGCGCTTCTCCGAGAATATCTCCCTCCATATTCGGCTTATAAGCCCTGGTTTTGAAGTTCCTTTCAATGGTGTCTCTGAAATACCTTGTATCCAATAATATAATGCTTAAAAGATGGTCGTTTAGGTTATATTCATAGGATTGATAAACGCCATCATGGTCCCTTATCGGGTTATCATCAGGAATATCCAGAAAGTCAATAAACAATTCCTTACTTTCATCCTTTTTTGAATAATTTTTCCCACCGTCATTGACACCATAATCATGATCATCCCAGGTTCCAATAATATTGGCTCCTGAATTAAGCAGCTGTTGATATCCTGTGTCTGCTTTTTGATGTGCATATTTCTCCGACATGAACTCCATGTCATGTGTGTCGCCGTAAATATTATCACCCAACCATATCCAGATATCCGGATCATTTTTAAGTACATCTGCCCATCTCTGGTTGGGATTATATTGTTTTGAGCAGGATCCAAAGGCTATAACTGTCTTGTCATCAGGGTTTGCAATATTGGTTAACTTTGGATTTGATTCACCTGCTCCTTCTTCCTTTTCTTGTGTGCATGCCAGTGTAAATGCAATTGTCAGCAATGTCAGCGGGAAATAAAAAAGGAAGAATGCTTTCATAGTAATAAGATTTGTGAAAATCTATAATTTGTATGTTGAATTGCCAAATATTCCACGTTATATTTCAGTAATGAAATTAAAAAGGATATTTTTCAGGGTTAATAAATGAAATCCATGATCAAAAGAAGAAATTTTATAAAAGGATCAGTCCTTGGGGCTATTTCCGCCGCTACACCCATTGTTTCCAGGGCTTCAGGATTATTTGAAGTCAATAAACGATCATCCCGGAAGCCTATTGCTGTTGCCACCTGGGATAATCGCAGAGCCACAAGAGCGGCAATAGATGTTATCCTGAAGGGAGGATCAGCCCTGGATGCTGTTGAAGCAGGTGCCAGAGTTCCTGAAGCAGATCCGGAAGATATGAGTGTTGGCTATGGAGGATTGCCTGACAGGGATGGGATCGTAACCCTTGATGCCTGCATTATGGATGAATCCGGAAAGGCCGGATCGGTAACATTCCTGCAGCATATTAAGCATCCTATTTCAGTTGCCAGAAAAGTATTGGAAGAAACCCCGCACGTAATGATAAGTGGGGAAGGTGCCTTGGAATTTGCCTTATCACAGGGCTTTGAAAAGGAAAACCTCCTGACTGATGAGGCCAGAAAGACCTGGGAGAAATGGGTTGAAGATAATGATTACCGGCCTATAAACCATGATACCATCGGAATTCTGGCCATAGATGAAAAGGGCAAGATGTGCGGCGCCTGTTCTACAAGCGGCCTGGCCTTTAAAATGCACGGGAGAGTAGGGGATTCCCCGGTTATAGGTGCTGGCATGTATGTTGATAATGAAGTTGGAGGTGCCTGTGCGACTGGTGATGGCGAATTGATGCTTGAGACTCTTGGTTCATTCCTGATTGTTGAGCTAATGAGACAAGGGATTAAACCTGATGAAGCATGTAAAATGGCAGTTGACAGAATAATGAAAAAATATCCTGAACTTAAAAAAGGTGGTGCTCAGGTTGGATATGCCGCTTTAAGCATTCAAGGAGAGGTTGGAGGATTTTCCATCGATAAAGGATATTCCATTGCCGTATCTGATAAGGATCAAGACAGCTTGATTGTGCCTGATCATTACCTTGGATAACCTTAGCAAATGTATATCGTTATAAACATTTAGTGGACAGCCAGCGTTTAATTTTCAGATAACGGATTGATCTCAATTCATTTAATTTACACATTATTGGTATATGGCCCAATCTAAAACACTTGGATCTGAAAAGATCAGTTCGCTTCTCATAAAGCAGTCCATGCCGGCTGCCATGGGTGTTTTAGTACTATCCATATACAATCTTGTTGATACAATTTTTGTCGGAAATTATGTCGGCCCCATGGGAATTGCTGCTGTTACGGTTGTTATGCCCATAACATTTTTTATGTCCTCTGTGGGCATGGCGATAGGTATTGGTGGTGGATCTATCATTTCCAGGGCTTTGGGTTCAGGAAATAAAGAAAAAGCACATCTTACCTTTGGTAACATGATCGGTATGACCCTTACGATCGCTGCTGTATTTGTGATAATCAGCTCCTTATACATTGAGGAAGTGTTGATTATGTTCGGTGGTAAGGGAGAAATATTGGATTATGCCATAGAGTATTTTGGGATTCTTCTGATAGGCATTCCTTTTCTGGCATGGGCTATGATGTCAAATAACATAATACGTGCAGAAGGAAAACCTAAATTTGCGATGCTGGTTATGATGATTCCTGCCGTTTCGAACATTATCCTCGATGCGGTTTTCATTGTATATTTCAAATGGGGAATAATGGGTGCAGCCTGGGCTACTACCATTTCGTATATGTTAAGTGCGGTTTATGCTTTTGGTTTTTTTGCCTTACGACAATCAGAGCTGCGTCTCGAACGTAAACACTTCAGAATCGATCTTTCTATTGCCAGGGAGATCACCTCTCTTGGAGGTGTGACACTGGCCAGGCAAGGGACCATCAGCCTTCTGGTCTTGGTATTGAACCACACCCTTTTCCGGTATGGGGGTGAGATATCAATAGCTGTATATGGAATAATCAGCCGGATGATCATGTTTGCCCTGTTTCCTGTAATGGGTCTGGTTCAGGGCTTCGTTCCAATAGCCGGATATAACTATGGTGCAGAGTACTGGCTGAGAGTAAAAGAAGTAGTCAATACTGCCATTAAATATGGAGTAGGTCTTTCCTTTATCATCTTTATCACTGTCCTGCTTGGAGCGGACTCCATTGTTCGTATTTTCTCAAAAGATGCTGAAATCCTGATGGAAACCCCTTATGCCTTAAGAATTGCATTTCTTGCAACACCTTTGATTGCAGTACAATTAATTGGTGCTTCTTATTTCCAGGCTATCGGAAAACCTGGTCCGGCGCTTGTACTTTCCTTGTCAAAACAGGGATTCTTCCTTATACCACTGGTATTAATACTGCCTTTATTTCTCGGGATTGATGGTGTATGGATTGCTTTTCCTATTGCTGATCTTTCCTCCACCCTTGTAACCTGGTTATATCTGAAAAAGGAGATCAACCAGCGTCTTGATCCACTAATACAACTACAGTCGGCATACAGCTAATTGATATATTATTGTACAAGTCAACATATTTGACAAAAGTTATATTGATATATTATTGCACAAGTCAGCATGATTTGACATAAGTTAAATTTATTCCCTGGCATCGGGAAAGTAATCAAAAGGTAAAAAATCCGCTGCTCCTTCCCGTGCCCAGAATCCATAAACCTGCACAAGGTCAGGGCGGAACAGGATACCATTTTCATTGACTTGTATCCTGGCAATTCTGGATGTTAAATAAGAAGTTTGATATTCATTGTCAATTTTAAACTTCTCCATGCCACTTAAAGTTCGGCTCAGGTCCTTCTCCTTCGTATACACCACCTTTAGCGTGTTTGTAAGGTTCATTATTATTTTTCCATCTTCCTTTTTGATAATATCCCCCGGGCTGATCAATCCTTTGAAAGTGAATTCATTCTTGTGGTCCATTTGGCCTGATACGATCTCATACCCTTCAGAATAGGTTGTTCCCTGTATCAGTGTATGCAGGAAGTGTCGTAAAGATCCATAATATGTATATTTCCTGTTCTTTTCCCAACGATTCTTTTCTTTAACCGATTCGGCATTCAGAGGTTCAAAATAGGGTTTGCCTGAAAAGGATACCTGGTCACCTTTCATGTTGAAGTATTCCATCAGAAAGAGAACTCTGTATCCGGTAGCCATATTTTCTATAACAATCAAGTTGTCGGAATAAGCTTTTAACATATCTTTTTCACGGATAAATTCAATGACATGAGGATTAGTGATATCACATTTTTGCCTGTTATCTGTCTCCCCCAGAAAAGCAAGTGAGAATTTTTTTACATTCCTGTTCCATTCCCTGTCCACTCCTGCTGAGATCCTGACTTCCTTCAGTTCCTCTACTTTACTTTTAAGTTCGATACGTATTATATCATTAACCGGAAAGGAATTTATGGGCATGAATTTATTATCATAGGAAACATGAGAGATCACCAGTTGCAACGGAAAATGCATTGGGGTTTCCAGGTTAAAATAGCCAGAATCGTCAGAATAGGTGCCCACCTGGTAATTGGCAAAGAAGATATTTGCAGCAGAGACAGGATCCCCGGTTTGACTGTCTATGATTCTTCCACTGATTTGCTGCCCATGACCCAATGTCAGAAAAGCAAGATAAAATATATTTAGCAGGGTTATGGTTCTCAGAAACATCCGGATGTTAACAATTTATACCTATTATACGAAAATCAATGAAAAAACATCAGATCTGATGTATAGTTCTTCAAATTAATCGTTAAAATCTGGATTATCATTATCTTTGTTATAGCCAGACTTTATGAATTAAGATTTCAGAAAACTATTATGGGAAATCATGATAATTCAGAAAACTGGGATCTTGATTTATATTTGCTAATTCTGAAAATAGTGTGAGGATTTAATTTTTTACTATGAAGTATGTGAACTATTTCATTTTCGTTTTGATTTTAGTGATCTATAGTTGTTATACCAATGAGGAGGAAACCTATAACGGCACACTCAGGTTAGAAATAGATCATCAAGTGCAAGGTATGCCAATTGAGGTGGATGATATGATTTATACAAATGCCGCCGGGAATCCATATGAAATTTCAGAGATCCAATGGTTTATTTCTGATATATCTCTCATTGATTCCGAGGGGCAAACCCACCTATTATCGAATTCTGACTGGATCCATTACATCGATACCGATCTGCCTGAAACGCATTCCTGGACCATAATGGATGGGGTAAGACCAGGCGAGTACGAAATGATTAAATTCGTTTTTGGGATTAAAGGAGAAAAGAACGCACCGATGATGTTTACCGATCCGCCTGAAAGCAATATGATCTGGCCTTATTATATGGGAGGTGATGAAGGTGGTTATCATTATATGAAATTGAATGGATTCTGGATCGATAAACAATCTCAGCGATCTCCATTTAATTTTCATATCGGCGTTGGACAGCTCTATGATGAAAACGCGAGGATCACCGGTTTTGTACAGAATTGGTTTGAAGTTGAATTGCCTTTATCTTCTTTTACAATGCCGGCAGGGGGTAATGTGACAGCACAGATTGTAATGAATGTTGAAAACTGGTTTAAAGGGCCAAATAACTACGATCATGATGTATATGGGGGGAGTATAATGGCAAACCAGGAAGCAATGGGCCAGATCAAAACGAATGGAAGGGATGTATTTTCAGCCATCATAAAGTGATAATCTGAAGTTTTGAAGCATATCAGATTCTATTTTCTGATAATAATTATTGTAGCCGGCACATTTTTGGCCTATTTGTTATTCCTTGCAGATAAAGATGCACCGGATCTTACCGTTTATCCAATTCCACAACCCAGATTTTTCCCGAAAAAAGTCAATATTCCTGGGTTTAATCCACTGACGAATGAGGGGGTCAGCTTAGGCAGGCATTTATTTTATGATGGCAGGTTATCAGGCTCAGAGGACCTGGATTCACTAAAAAGTTGTGCATCTTGTCATATCCAATCAAAAGGATTTGGTTCTGATATAAAAGTTTTGGCCGGTAAGGGATACCCCTGCGGATTTACAAAAAACGGCGAGGGTATTTACTCTAAGAACCTGCACGTCACCTTGCCCCTAATAAATCTGATATACAATTCAAATGGCTATTTCAGGAATGGTTTCATCTGGGAACAAAACATGTATGAAGCAGATGACCTTGATATCGGTTTCAAATATCTTGAGTCGATTGCCTGGATCAGCATAGTTTCAGAACAGGGAATAAATTCAGATGTTGATCAGATGCTTGAATTATTAGGATCTGATCCGGTTTATAAATCACTTTTTATATCTGCATTTGGGGATGAGAAGATCACTCTGAAGCGAATTGTATTCGCGATCGCACAATTCATTCGTACAATAACAGCCTCTGACTTCAGATTCTATCATTTTATGGAGGGAAATGTTACACTAAGTGACAGCGAGCAAAGAGGTTATGAATTATTTTATTCGGAGAGAACTGGATGTTTTCATTGTCATGCTGGTTCTATGACGATGACCACCAACCAGTATTATAACAATGGGAGCATAGTGGAATTGAAAGGTAATTGTGACAGGGCAGCGGTTACTTTAAATTCAGGGGACCGGGGTGCCTACCGGGCCCCTTCCCTGATCAACTGTGCCTTAAACGCCCCATATATGCATGATGGCAGGTATTCAACTCTAGAAGAGGTAATCGACTTTTACTCTGAAGATATTCATACCTCAGAACTGGCTGATCCTCTTCTAAAGGGATTGAATGATGGAGGTATTCACCTGAACAAAGCAGAGAAAAAGGACCTTGTTGATTTTCTCCATACATTAACTGATTATACCTTGCTTTCTGATTCATCCTTTGCTTGTCCTGAAGCATTGGGAAGGTTTGGTATTCAGCCCAGATAGACTGTGTAGGTTTGGTATAGAAACCGGAAAAATCCGGATCTTTTGTTATATAATCCAGTTAGACGAGTAAGGTTTAGTTTATGATTCGGATAGAACCGGATGTTTTGGTATACCGACGAAATAGATTAGCAAGTTTTGGTATACGGCCTGGATAATTTCGGATGGTTTGGAAAGAAAGTTTATCATGCTAAAATTCATACAACCATTTTTCATTTCCGTTTGTTATAATTTTAGGTAAACAGAATAGTGGGGAACCAGATTAGATCAGTCTTTATTATATAGTGAGTCCTGATTGTGTTAACCATCTCGAAAAATTTGATTTATAGATCGTGAAAAGCAAAAATTAGAAAGGGTATAATATGGGTATAAAAATTGATGTATTTTTGTATTTGCGGATCCAGGGATGTACAACCATGAAGATTACTCTGGGAAAAATAGCGGAAGTGAAAGATTAAAGAAATGGCTATAATGAATGTATTAAAGAGGATGATGGTGAGTAATTGTGTACAGGCATTCATAAGGAAGCTATGGAAGCAGGTCATATTCCTTGCGATCCTGATTCCCTCGATGGGAATGGTCTCCTGCGAGAATAGTGAAGATATTGGACCACAGGGCCCAACCCCCTATGTCTTTGAAGAAATACAGCATTTCCCCACCCAGTTGAATATCCCGGAACAGAATATTACCACCGTTGAAGGTGTCGAACTGGGGCGTTACCTGTTTTATGACGGCAGACTATCCGGCAGGGATCATCCGGATTCTTTAATGTCCTGTGGTACATGTCATATACAATCCCAGGGCTTTGAGGTTGGCATTGATCATCCGAAATTTACCAATGGTCATCCATTTGGATTGCCGACTTCCGAATACCCTGAGGGTAAAAAAACACCCCATATGACCATGCCATTATATAATCTGGTATATAATTCGAGCGGATATCTGTGGAACGGGTTCATTCATGAATCAAATACGAGGGAAGGTATAGAGGGATATGAATTTATGGGGCATAATGAGTTGAACTACAAATACCTGGAATCACTGGTATGGATGGGTATAGTTGCAGAACATGAAATGGCCGGATCCGTTGACAAGACGGTCGAAATGATTGCTTCCATAGAGAAATATCGACCGATGTTCAAAGCAGCATTTGGTACCGAGGAGGTAAATATTGACAGAATCAGTAAGGCTATTGCTCAGTTTGTCCGTACATTGGTGGCTAATAATTTTAAGAAACCATTAAAAGTTAAATTGGATAAAAAGCAA
>CBDUCT010000068.1:0-12017 GCA_965365715.1 uncultured Cyclobacteriaceae bacterium
AGGGGACAGAGCTGGGAAAAGATGAGCGAGTACAATTCTTCTGGAAATTATTACCAGGAGATATTTTGTGATCCAATTGATATTAACAGGATATATGCTATGGACACCTGGTTACAGGTATCTGATGATGGCGGCAAGAACTTCAAAATGCTCGGGGAGAAATTCAAGCATGTCGACAATCATGCTATGTGGATAAACCCTGAAAATAACCTTCATTACCTGGTTGGATGTGACGGCGGATTATATGAATCATTCGATGGCGGAAAAGAATGGTCTTATTTTGCTAATCTTCCCATAATCCAGTTCTATAAGGTGAGCGTCGACAATGATTTCCCATTTTATAATGTATATGGCGGGACACAGGACAATTTTAGCATGGGCGGACCCTCCCGAACCACAAATATTGCTGGTATTCCCAACTCAGACTGGTATATTACAAATGGAGGAGATGGATTTGAATCTGTAGTTGATCCGGAAAATCCGGATATCGTTTACGCGCAATCACAATATGGATATCTTGTCAGATATGACAGGAAAAGCGGGGAATCGATTGATATCAAACCCCTGGAAAGGGCCGGTGAGGCTGCTTACAGATGGAACTGGGATGCTCCCCTTATTATCAGTCCACATAGTGCCACCACCCTATATTTTGCAGCCAACAAACTCTTTAAAAGTACCGACAGGGGCAATTCCTGGGAAGTGATCAGTGATGATCTCAGCAGGCAAATTGACAGGAATAAAATACCTGTAATGGGCAAGGTCTGGAGCATGGATGCTGTTGCCAAGAATAAATCAACTACTATTTATGGGAATATAGTAAGCCTGGATGAATCACCATTACAACAGGGTCTTATATATGCGGGGACTGACGATGGTTTGGTAAATATTACCAAAGATGATGGCAATTCATGGAACCGGGTGGAGACTTTTCCCGGAGTTCCGGCCAACACTTATGTTAACTGCCTGCTGGCCTCGCAACACCAGGAAAGCACAGTGTATGCAGCATTTAATAATCATAAAAACGGTGATTTCAAACCCTACGTCCTGAAAAGTTCGGATTTCGGTCAATCCTGGGAATCTATCACCACAAATTTGCCTGATAGAGGATCAGTATACAGTTTAGCTGAGGATTTTATAGATCCCAATCTGCTTTTTGCCGGCACTGAATTCGGTATTTTCTTTACAAATAATGGTGGCCAGACCTGGACCCAGCTAAAATGTGGTATTCCCACCGTGGCAGTTCGTGATATAGCTATTCAGAAGCGTGAGACGGACCTCGTACTTGCTACTTTTGGAAGAGGCTTCTATATTCTTGATGATTATTCAGGTTTACGGCATATATCTGAGGAAACCCTGGACAAGGAGGCTTATATATTTCCAATTAAGGACAGCTGGATGTTCCATCCATCAAAACCATTGGGTTTAAGAGGGAATACTTTCCAGGGATCAGCTTATTATGCTGCCAGTAATCCCCCTATAGCCGCTGTATTCACTTATTATTTAAAGGAGGAGATCAAAACCTTAAAATCAAACCGGAAGGATAAGGAAAAGGAAATTGAGGAATCCGGCGGAAATATTGAATATCCCCCGTTTGAGAAGATCAGAATGGAAGATGATGAGATCAAACCCCATTTGATCTTCACGGTTTCCGATATAAAGGGAAACATTATTACCAAACTGAAAACAGAAGCAAAGAAAGGGATCAACAGAATATCCTGGGATTTCAGGTATCCTGCTTCAACACCGCTGGAGTTAGAGAAACCATCATTTGAAAATCCATTTTCTGATCCTGACAGAGGACCTCTTGCACTTCCGGGAACCTATACAGTATCTCTTTCAAAAGTCGTAAACGGACAACTTACAGAAATTGTCCCTGCTACAGAATTCAAGACTAAATTACTGGCGAATACAACCCTTCCTGCGGAGGACAAAGATGCATTATTCAAATTCCAGGAAGAAGTTGCTGAATTCCAGCGTGTCGTAAGCGGAACAGCTAAAACTCTTGACGAACTGAATACTAAACTGAAATATTTTTATAAGGCAATCAATAATACTTCTGGAATTCCGGATGATGTTTCAGCAAGGATTGTAAAGACAGATCAGCAATTAAAAATTCTTAACAGGAAGTTGAATGGTGACCGTAGCTTATCGAGCAGAGATTTTGAAACACCTCCTTCAATTACAGGCAGGATATATACCATTGTTTATGGTCTGTGGAGTTCCACAAGTGCTCCAACACAAACACAGATCTCCTCACTAGGCATTGCGAAGGATCAGTTCGGGGAAGTATATGATCAAATCAAGACCATAACGCAGCAGGATATTCCAGGTATAGAAAAATCCCTTGAAGAAGCTGGTGCCGGATGGACACCGGGTCGTTTACCAGAGTGGAATAAATAGAATAAAAACCCCCATCATTTTCAATATATGATGGGGGGTTTTTTGATGAATATTCTATTGAGCTTTTACTTCTTGTTATAGTCAGCCACTGCTTTATCAATTGAATCAATCAGTTTAAGAGATACCTTACGCGGGTGTTTTGCCTTATATTTTTTCAATAAGTCAGATGATTTCTTCGCATATTCATGGAGCCCGACTGGATTTCCATCGAAACCAAAACTACCCAGAACGAATTCCAGTTTTGACCGGATGTCATAGTATTTTTCATCCCCAATTTTTTCGAACTGAGCTAAGGCATCCTTACAGGCTTTCTCTAATTTCTCATTTGTATTCATAATGTCTATCTGTTAGGCTTTTAGTAGGTATAAGTGTTTATGCAAAATTGGCTAATTACCTTTTATTATCCAATACCACCATGAAGTAATAATTGCACATTTTTAAAACATATAAAAAATTAATGGTTTGATAACACATGAGAGATATTAATTGAATTAAATCCATATACTAATTTAATGAGCCGGGAATGAACATTTAAGTTTATATCATGCATAAGATCATTTCTTGATATAATCCTTCTGGTATTAATGTAATTCAACTTCTAATATTACGTAAGAAATAAATATTTTTGTATCAAATTACTTTTATGTATAAAATACCGGCAAATCAACTTCATGATTTTTCTTATAAGATCTTTAAATGTATAGGCTGCAATGATGAAGAAGCTAACCTGGCGAGTGACGTATTGATCTTAGCAGATCTTAGAGGAGTAGACTCCCATGGTTTGGCCAGGCTGTCAGGGTATATACGATTGTATGAAAAAGACAGACTGAATCCAAAACCAAACATCAGGATAATCCATGAGACCCCGAGCACCGCGGTTGTAGACGGTGACAAAGGGCTGGGATTGGTAGTGGCGCCGAAAGCCATGGAAATTGCCATTGAAAAAGCCGAAAAAGTTGGCTCCGGATGGGTTGCCATAAAGAATTCTAATCACTTTGGGATTGCCGGATACCATGCGATGATGGCACTGGAACATGACATGATCGGTTTATCAATGACAAATGCCAGCCCGCTTGTTGCCCCTACTTTTTCGAGGGAGCGTCTATTAGGTACAAATCCTATTGCTGTTGCCATCCCGGCAGATAAGCAACCTCCTTATGTGGCTGATTTTGCCACCACCACCGCCGCAAATGGAAAGTTGGAAATATTGCAAAGAAAAAATGAAGATGCCCCGGCAGGTTGGATACAAACTGCTGATGGAAAGGCTTCCATTAATCCGAATGAACTAAAAGATGGTGGGGCATTGTTGCCATTGGGTAGTGACAGGGATCATGGAAGCCATAAAGGGTATTGTCTTGGTTCCATAGTAGATATCCTGTCCGCGGTATTAAGCGGGGCTAACTTCGGACCCTGGGCCCCTCCCTTTGTCAGTTTCCTGCCTATGCCCGAGGACCCGGTCGGTGATGGCCTGGGTCATTTCGTAGGAACATGGCGGATTGACGCTTTCCGGCCAAAAGAAGAATTTAAAAGAAATATGGACATCTGGATTGAACGATTCAGAATGGCAAGAACTACTGAAGGTCAGGAAAGTGTGCTTGTCCCCGGCGATCCGGAAAGGGAATTTGAATTGGACAGACGGGAAAACGGAATACCCGTTCTGGAAACAGTTGTGCGGGACTTAACAGAATTAGGGGAAAAGTTTGGAATTCCCTTCCGGCTCTAAAATGAAACTCCGAAACGATATACCCAGGGGCTTCCATAGGCAGAGGTTGATCCTGAGTACATGACGTCATACATCACGGCAAAGAAAAATCCTCCCCGTCGGCCAAAGGGAGCAAAAATCCCGAGTCCCAGCATAGTCCTGGGATACCAGTTCCTTTCTAGATAGTATTCCTGAGTATTCGGATTATATACTGCGGCCTCGAAATTAAGATTTTCAAACTCACCATAAGCGAATAAGGGCAGTTTAGGTATAAAATATAAATTTTGTCTTAGAAATAAACGATATCCATACGAATGACTTTCATAGGTAGGACTATATCTATTATCCTGATAATACTGATAGGTTATCCCAACACCACCTGAAAGGCCCTTTGTAATCATATAACCAACGGCTGGTGAAACATAAACAGAAGTAATGCTACCAAAGGTGGCGCTGAATCCCCCGCCATAATAAATCCTGTCCTTAAATGCCGGTTTATCTTCACCCGGATCAAGTTCAATCTGGCTATAGGCTGTGATTGTTAAAAGGGAAAGCAATGATAAGGCATATATTTTCTTCATCAGGTGTCTATTTAGGTTTTATACCAAAAGATACATTGTAAAAACCTGGTCTTATTCTTCTTCAACGACAAGAATATACAGATCTTCAGATTCCTTTTTCATTAAATATTTCTCCCGGGCAAATTTCTCAAGCAACTCATTATTGCTAAGTAATTCCTCCCTGTCTTTTTCAACTTCTTTTATCATCTGGGTGTAATATGCTTTTTGTTGCTCCAATTCCCTCAATTTACCACGCTTCTTAAATTGAGAATATAGGTCGTTGGAATCAATAAACAACATCCAGATAATAAATATAACACCTACTATGAAGTAAAAGTTTTTGAAAACCGGGGGTAATTTCCTGAACATATTGAACAAATTATGAAACTAAAGTAATAAAATGTTATAAAATAAAAAAACCCTGCATAAAAGTCATGCAGGGCTTTACCTATTTATTGATATATTTATCCTTTTTGTGGATATATAGCGACTTCTCCCAATTCCTCTTCAATTCTGAGTAATTGGTTGTATTTGGCCATTCTATCGGATCTGGACATGGATCCGGTCTTTATCTGTCCGGAATTGGTAGCAACGGCAATATCAGCTATGGTTGCATCTTCCGTTTCACCTGATCTGTGGGAAACTACTGTTGTCCAGCCAGCCTTATGGGCCATTTCAATAGCGTCAAGCGTCTCAGAAAGAGAACCGATCTGATTAACTTTAATCAATATGGAATTACCGCATTTTTCATCAATGGCACGCTTGAGGAATTTTACGTTCGTTACAAGCAGGTCATCACCGACAAGCTGGCATTTATCCCCGATCTTCTCCGTTAACATGGCCCATGCTTCCCAGTCATTTTCATCACAACCGTCTTCAATGGAATCTATAGGATATTTGTCAACCAGTTGAGCCAGGTAGTCAACCTGTTCTGCCTTATCCCTGACTTTACCTTTATCACCTTCGAACTTTGTATAATCATATTTGCCATTTACATAAAATTCGGAAGATGCACAGTCAAGTGCAATGGTTACATCAGAGCCAGGCTTATATCCGGCTGTTTCAATAGCCTTTAATACACTATCAAGAGCCTCTTCAGTACCTCCTGAAAAATTAGGTGCGAAACCACCTTCATCCCCGACAGCAGTACTCAAGCCCTTGTCCTTTATGATCTTCTTAAGATTATGGAATATTTCTGCACCCATTCTGAGCGCTTCGCTAAATGTCGGGGCTCCTACTGGCCTGATCATGAATTCCTGAAATGCGATTGGTGCATCAGAGTGAGATCCTCCATTGATGATATTCATCATAGGAACCGGGAGTGTAGCAGCATTGGTGCCACCTATATATCTGAACAGGGGCATATCCAATTCTTCCGCTGCAGCCTTCGCTACGGCCATTGAAACTCCAAGAATAGCATTAGCACCCAATTTACTCTTTGTATCAGTGCCATCGAGCTCAATCATGATCTTATCGATCAATTTCTGGTCAAAAACAGATAAGCCTATCAGTTCTTCGGCGATAACTTCATTAACATTTTCAACGGCCTTCAAAACACCTTTTCCCAGATATTTGGATTTATCACCATCTCTTAATTCAACAGCTTCATTCTCTCCGGTAGAAGCGCCTGATGGTACAGCAGCTCGTCCCAAAATGCCATTTTCAGTAATAACATCAACCTCGACGGTGGGATTCCCTCTGGAATCGAGGATTTGTCTAGCGTAAATAGTTTCTATAAAACTCATTTTCTAAAAATTAATTATGGTTCATATATGTTATAAAATTGTCAAATAAATATCGGGAATCATGTGGCCCCGGTGATGCTTCAGGATGATATTGAACTGAAAAGGTCTTCTTATCCTTCAGCTTTAAACCAGCGAGGGTTCCATCATTTAAATGGATGTGTGTCATTACAACGTTTTTATTTTTGTCAAGGTCATCCTTATCCACTACGAATCCATGGTTCTGTGAGGTAACTTCGCTTTTCCCTGACTCCAGGTTCTTAACCGGGTGATTAAGCCCCCGATGGCCATGGTGCATTTTATATGTGGATATTCCATTGGCCAGGGCAATTACCTGGTGCCCCAGGCATATCCCAAACATGGGAGAGTCCTCATTCAAAATTTCTTTAACAGTATCTATGGCATAGTTCATAGTAGCCGGATCACCTGGGCCATTGGATATAAAGAAACCATCAGGATTCCATGCCTTCATCTCGCTAAAAGGTGTTTCAGCTGGGAAAACCTTGCAATAACATCCACGGGATGCCATATTTTTCAATATGCTGCTTTTAATTCCAAGGTCCAGTACCGCCACCTTATAAGGGCTCTTCTCATCTCCATAGAAGTATGGTTCAGAGGTTGTTACTTTTGTTGCCAGTTCAAGGCCACTCATATCCGGCACCTTATCCAATTCAGCCTGTAAAAATTCCATGTCCATATTTTCAGATGATATAATGGCGTTCATTGCGCCCGTATCACGGATATGTCTCACCAGTGCCCTGGTATCAATTTCAGTTATCCCGACCACATTGTTGTTAAACAGGTATTCCTGAAGTGATTCGGTAGCTGTAAAACGGCTGAATATTTCTGAGAAGTCGTTAACGACGATCCCTGCAATTTTGGGAGATCCGGATTCCTGTTCATCATCATTGGCCCCGTAGTTGCCTATATGTGCGGTGGTATTTACGATGATCTGCCCGTAGTAAGATGGATCCGTATAGATCTCCTGGTATCCCGTCATACCTGTATTAAAGCATATTTCACCACCGGTTGTTCCAATTTTCCCAACGGCTTTTCCTCTAAACTGTGTGCCGTCTTTTAATAATAAAATGGCTTCTTTGTTGAATATATCCTTCATGGAGTATTAGAAATTTTGCTCAAAAATACTTAATTCGTAATAGTTATTCCACGTAGTATTATTAATTATTTGCAAAAAAAAAGACCGGAAAAAAATTCAGGTCCTTTTATATTAAATAACATTCGATTTATCCTATTTTTCACTCTCTTCTTTCCCGCTGTCTTTACTTTCTTTTTTTTCTTCTTTCTTACCTTCAGATTTTTTTTCTGATTCAGTTTTAGTTTCAGCTTTGGCTTTCACCTCTTCCGCAGCTTCTTCACTTTTAGCTTCCGGCTTTTCATCTTTTTCTTCTGCTTCTTCAGCCTTAACTTCTTCTGATTCGGCATCTTCCACTTTAGCTTTTTCCGCTTTTACCTCTTCTGCCTCAGCCTCCACGGCTGCTTCTTTAACTTCTTCCTGAACCTCTTCAACTTTTGCATCAGGGGTATCTTTTACTGCAGCTGCCTCTGTTTTCTCCTCAGATTGAGTTTTCTCTTCTTTCTTTTCAGTCTTGGTATCGGTTTTGGCCACTGCCTGATCAGCCTTCGGTTTAGTGCCACCCCGACGTCTTCTTCTTGTTTTGCCCTTCTTAGTCTCAGATTCACTGATCAGAAGGTCATTAAAATCAACAAGTTCAATCATCGCCATTTCAGCATTGTCACCCAAGCGGCTTCCAAGTTTAATTATCCTGGTATATCCACCAGGCCGGTTTGCTACCCGGTCAACAACCTCATTAAACAATGCGTTCACTGAATCCTTATCCTGAAGATATGAAAATACCACTCTTCTGGAATGAGTTGAATCATTCTTTGCTTTAGTTATTAAAGGCTCTACATATTTTCTCAACTCCTTCGCTTTTGCAAGGGTTGTATTGATTCGCTTATTGACAAATAAGGAAGAAGCCATATTCGACAACATTGATTTTCTATGCGTAGATGTTCTTCCTAAATGATTAAATCGCTTTCCGTGTCTCATTATTAATTATTCTTCATCAAGTTTATACTTGGAAAGATCCATGCCGAAGGTAAGGTTCTTTTCAGCAACCAGTTGTTCCAATTCAGCCAGTGATTTCTTTCCAAAATTCCGGAACTTCATCATATCAGATATCTCCAATTTCACCAAATCACCCAGGGACCTGACATCGGCAGCCTTCAGGCAATTATAAGCGCGGACAGACAAGTCAAGGTCACTTAAAGGTGTCTTGAGCAGTTTGCGCATGTGCAGCATTTCTTCATCAACCGTATCAGGTTCTTTGGAATCGGCGGTTTCGAGGATCATCGTCTGGTCAGAGAACAGCATGAAATGTTGAATAAGAATATTGGCAGCTCCTTTTAAAGCAACTTCAGGATGGATTGATCCATCTGTTTCAATATCCAGTATAAGCATTTCATAGTCGGTCTTTTGCTCAACCCGTGTATTTTCTACACTATACTTTACGTTTTTAATCGGCGTGAAAATTGCATCAATGGGGATATACCCAAAAATCTGCTCCGATGGTTTATTCTCCTCAGCCGGTACATAACCCCTCCCCTTTTCTATATTCAGCTCAATTTCGAAATCAGCAGATTCATCAAGGGTACAAATGATCAATTCAGGATTTAATACCTCAAAACTTGTAGTATAATCCATGATATCACCAGCTTTCAGCTCAGTTTTTCCTTTGACCGGAACCGTAACTTTATTATCGGTAACGTCTGATATCTTTTTAAACCTAACCTGTTTGAGATTTAAAATGACTTCAGCAACATCTTCCTTTACACCTTCGACGGTTGAGAATTCATGCAATACACTTGGTATTTTTATACCAGTTACGGCATATCCCTCCAGAGAGGATAGAAGAATTCTTCTTAATGCATTCCCTATAGTAACACCATATCCTTTTTCTAGTGGCTTAAATGTAAACAATCCGTGGAAATCATCGGCTTTTTCCATTACCACCTTTTCAGGCATTTGAAACGCTAAAATTGACATATTTGAATTCTTTTTATTAAAATTTAGATTATTACTTAGAGTATAATTCGACGATCAATTGTTCCTGAATATTTTCAGGGATCTCGTCACGTTGTGGAAGACTTATATACTTTCCAAACATTTCCGTATCATCCCATTCCATCCAGGGGTATTTCTTGCTGGTTCTTCTGGCAAGACTTTCATTGATCACCAATAACGATTTAGATTTTTCCCTTACACCCACTTTATCACCAACCTTAACGGTAAAGGATGGGATATTAACGACCACGTCATTAACAGTGATGTGTTTATGAAGGATCAACTGACGAGCCGCCCGCCGGGTAGGTGCAATCCCGAGACGGAAGACAACATTATCCAGTCTGGATTCAAGGAGTTGCAATAAAATTTCCCCTGTGATTCCACTCTTTCTCGATGCTCTGTCAAATAAGTTCAGGAATTGCCGTTCAAGGACGCCATACAAATATTTTGCTTTTTGTTTCTCCTGAAGCTGGATAGCATATTCAGACTGTTTCCTCCGCCTATTCCTGCCATGGTGTCCGGGAGGGTAACTCTTCTTCTGAAGTGCTTTACTTGGACCGAAAATTGGCTCGCCGAATTTTCTTGATATTTTTGATTTAGGGCCTCTGTACCTAGCCATTACCTTTAAATAATTTTATGTTCTTAAACTCTTCTTCTTTTAGGGGGTCTGCATCCATTATGTGGCAAAGGTGTCACATCTTTGATAGCGATAACCTCGATACCAACATTCTGAATGGTCCTCATTGCTGATTCCCGACCTGCTCCTGTTCCTTTAACAAAGATCTCGACCTTTCTTAATCCCAGATCATAGGCTTTCTGAGCACAATCCTGTGCTGCCATTTGAGCAGCATAGGGTGTATTCTTCTTGGAACCTTTAAAACCCATTTTTCCTGCAGATGCCCAGGAAACAACCTGTCCCTGACCATTGGTCATTGAAATAATGATATTATTGAATGTGGCTTTAATATGTGCCTGTCCAACCGGGTCTACAACAACAACCCGCTTTTTAGCCTTATCTTTTCTCTTTTGTGCCATCTATTAATGATTATTTAACTGCTTTTTTCTTATTTGCAACTGTCTTACGCTTACCTTTCCTTGTCCTGGAATTGTTTTTTGTTTTTTGCCCTCTGACAGGCAAACCTTTACGATGACGCAGACCACGATAACATCCAATATCCAGTAAACGTTTAACACTAAGCTGAATCTCAGATTTCAGTACTCCTTCTACTTTATACTCCTCATTAATAACCGAACGTATCTTATTGGATTCCTCATCGGTCCAATCCGATACTTTTCTGTTCCAGTCGATTCCTGCTTTGGTAAGGATCCTTTTTGCAGAACTTCGACCAATGCCAAAAATATAGGTAAGTGCAACCTCACCTCTTTTGTTATCTGGAATATCTACTCCTTGAAATCTAGCCATAATTATCCTTGTCTTTGTTTGAACCTGGGATTCTTTTTGTTAATCACGTACACTTTTCCTTTTCGTCGAATGATCTTACATTCGCTACTCCTTTTCTTTACAGAAGCTTTTACTTTCATTCGAAATAAATTTAAATTTCTTCTATGCTTACTTCAATGCCTGCTTACCTGTTAACCCTGCCTGGTTTTTAATCCTTTAGAATTCTGAACCTTTCCCGGCATTATGATCTTATTGATAAGCCATCCAGGCAGAGATCATAATTTTTTATTTATATCGATAAACAATTCTACCTTTTGTTAAATCGTAAGGTGACATTTCAAGTTTTACCTTGTCACCCGGCAATATCTTAATGTAATGCATTCTCATTTTACCAGAGATATGAGCTGTGACTATATGTCCGTTTTCCAACTCAACCCTGAACATTGCATTCGATAATGCTTCAGTAATCGTTCCGTCTTGTTCTATGGATGCCTGCTTAGCCATATATTAATATTTAATTCTATTTTTCTTTTCAAACATACGCTACGCAACAGCAACATTTGCAGACCTTCCTTTCAACTTCCCTGATTTCATTAGTCCCTCATAGTGCCTCATCAGCAGGTAACTTTCAATCTGCTGTAATGTATCCAATATTACCCCAACCATGATCAGCAATGATGTACCTCCATAAAACTGAGCAAATTGATTGGTTACACCGGCGATTCCTGCAAATGCCGGCATAATTGCTACAATTGCAAGAAAAAATGATCCTGGAAGGGTAATTTTTGTTAATATATTATCTATATATTCACCGGTTTGTTTCCCGGGCTTAATGCCGGGAATAAATCCACCGTTTCTTTTCATGTCATCCGCAATTTGTGTCGGATTAATTGTAATAGCCGTATAGAAGAAGGTAAATAATACAATCAAAGTACCAAAGACAAGATTATACTGCCATGACTGATAATTTGAAAAAGTACTACCTATATATGCGGCAAGGTCACTTGAACTTGACCAGAATCCTGCTACAAGTGCGGGAAGGAACATCAGGGATTGTGCAAATATGATAGGCATCACACCGGCTGCATTCACTTTCAATGGAATATATTGCCTTTGTCCACCATAA
>CBDUCT010000069.1:0-11907 GCA_965365715.1 uncultured Cyclobacteriaceae bacterium
AGAACTATCCTGGTATTTTGAAAAATAAGGTTTAATTAATTCACTTGAACAGTTAATATTGGATTAAATTAGTTGCCGGGTAATTTGTGTGGAATGCAGACCCATCAAACAAAGCCATTTTTAATCCCTGATTTTCATAATCAACGGATTGAAAGCTTTCGAAACCACCATCACTTTGTCGCCGATATTCAATGATTCTCCTTCATCCTCCGTGGCGATTACTTTTATTAAATTGTTGCCGACAAGGACTCCAACCACATGTACCACATCATTTTTTGTTTTTTCAATTATGGTTCCTGTAAAGCGATATTTTCCACTGATGTTGTTGCTTAATAAAACTTCGGATGGGCTTCCTGATCTCTCAATTTTACCGTTTTTCAATAAAAATATCTTATCCGAGAGCTTGAAGATCTCCGGAAGATCGTGACTGACCAATATCGTTGTTAATTTGTATTTTTCATGAACCCTAAGGATATAATCCTGTAACTTGGATCTTATCCCTTCATCAAGAGCAGATAAAGGCTCGTCAAGTAAAAGGATCTCAGGTTCTCCAACCAACGCACGGGCCAATGAAACCCTTTGCTTCTGCCCCCCGGATAAGGTTACTGATTTCCGGTTCTTTAAATTTTCCAATTCAATAATATCCAGTAATTCAGAAACAATTCCCGGATCCTGATTCTTCTTAAGTGCATAGGACAAGTTTTCCCTTACTGTCATATTGGGGAATAAGGCATAATCCTGAAATACATACCCGATCTTACGATTTTGAATTCTCAGGTTCTTCCCCGCACCAGAATCATACCAGGTTTTTCCATTTACATCAATTCGCCCGCTATCAGGATCCATTAAGCCGGATATCATCCGGAGAATGGAAGTTTTGCCAGCTCCGGATTCGCCAAAAATCGTGGTCAGTGAATTTTTCTTAATGTCCATTGATACATTCAATTCCATTTTGCCATCCATGGCATCCAGCGTCTTTTTCAATTGCAGTATTATCATTTCCAGATTCTTTTCATGTACCTTCCATTGGTGACATATACTGTCAGCAATATGATAAAGGTGATGCTAAACAAAATGATTGAATATATATTCGCAGTTGTATAATTTAAAGACTCCACTTCATCATATATGGCTATGGAAGCAACCCTCGTCTCATCAGGTATGTTGCCACCTATCATCAGGACTACACCAAATTCTCCAATGGTGTGGGCAAATGTCAATACGATACCGGTTAGTATTGAAAACCTTATATTTGGGATCAGTACTTTGAACAGGGTTGTCATTCTTGTTTTGCCCATAACAAAGGAAGCTTCTGAATAACTTACGGGAATGCTGTTGAACCCAGACTGAATGGGGTGTACCATGAAGGGCAGACTGTAAATAATGGATGCGATGATCAATCCTTCAAATGAAAAAACCAACTGAAGATTAAAAGTTTCATCTAATAATTCCCCAAACCAGTTTGCCGGACTAAATGCAATCAGTAAATAAAATCCTATTACCGTAGGAGGCAAAACCAATGGCATACTGACGAGGGTTTCTATTACAGGCTTAGCATGGGACCTGGTATACGATAACCAGTAACTCAAAGGTATCGCAACTGCCAGTAAAAGTATGGTAGTAATGCCAGCGAGTTTAAATGATAGTATAATAGGACTCCATTCAATCATGCTGCAACATTATTTCGTTTGTTTTGATCATAGCAATAACCTGATCATTTTCTTTTAAATTCAACTGTTCCACTGCGTTTGTGGTAATTATTGATTTTATGTTTCCAATACTTGATTGCATGTTGATCTGACTCAGTAACTTTCCCTTTCTGATTTCAACAATTTCACAATCGATACGATTTTGTAAACTTATATCCGGGCATGGTTTAAGACAAATCAAAACTTCCGTTTCTTTAAACAAAACCCTGATTTCATTCCCTGTCCTTAAATAATCAGCTGTGTCCGCTGTTTCAATAACTACTGTTGTGAAAGAATAATCGCCAACATCTATCTTTACAATAGATAGGCTTTCATGCGATTTTATGGTTTTTATATGACCTTTTAGACTATTCATCTGAGAATTGAGTTTTATAACCGAATTCAGATAATACTTTTTGTGCCTGAATGGACAAAATAAATTCAAAAAACCTCTCAGCTTCCTTTTTGTTATCATTTTCCCGGTCCACAATGATCAATCCCTGTTTTAGAGGAGCATATTTTTCCGGATCCAACCTGATCCACTTTCCTTTTATCGGTAGGTCTGCGGCTAACACAACCGATTCAGACGAAAATCCAATATCCGCTGATTTTGAGGTTATGAATTGATTGACCTGGGAAATGCTCTCACCATAGATCAATTTACTTTTTACATTATCAAAAAGGTTCGTATTATTCAGAAACTCAATGGCTGCTACACCGTATGGGGCTGTCTTGGGATTTGCAATAGCGATTCTTCTTATTTGGCCGGAAGACAATGATGACGGATCCAGGATAATATCATTTTTTTGGGTCCACAGGATCAATGATCCATAGGCATAGACGACTGGTGCATTGGATGCCTTGCCATTATTATATATCTCCTCCGGATACTTCATGTCAGCTGATAAAAATATATCGTAGGGTGCTCCCTGGAGGATTTGTGCAGTAAGCTTTCCGGATGATCCTGTGATTATATTGGTTTTAATTCCTGTTTCTGTTTCAAAGAGGGCGGTGAGGGTATCCATTGCAAATTGAACATTGGCTGCTGCGGCAATGGTTAATTTATTTTCATTTTTTGTATTACATGCAAAAAAGGTAGAAATTACCAAAAAAACAACAGGCCACATACCACGGCCAGGGCAAAATTCAGCCATTCGCAATTGGTTGATATTTGTGACTGATAAATTCATCAATGTAATTGCTTAGCTGCCAATTTACAGAAGAATAATCAGGATAGGAGTAAAACTATTAATTTTTAGCATGATACCCCATGTATACCTTACCAATCCTGTATTAGTTCCTTAAATAACCGGACAGTTCTTAATAAGCACTTAGTAGATTAAATTTAAGGAGTTTTGAGTAAACGATGAAGTTTCACAAAAGAGCAGAAGATGCAGATTCTCTGCGAAGGCGAGTCTGAGGGGATGCGTGCTGCCTGCCGAAAAGATGAGATTGCCCAGAGTTTGTTCTATTGTTGATTAGTGGAATTGTGTTAATTCCGGATTTCTGGAGGTATATTTGAAGGATAACGGCAAATTAAAACAAATGCAAACAGATTTTAGGTTCCGTAGGTTTTATCCGATTCAATTCTCTTTGATCGTGATCTTTATTATCAGTTGTAACCAAAGACCGGACCTGGTAAACAAAAAATCTGTTACGAAGAGTGAAACCACAACAGACCAGGATTTATTATCCGAAACTCCTAATGCTAAACAAGCATACCGTCTCTGGCATACTATCGATCAATTTGAATTGGACCAGTTTGACTTTTTTGGTGAATTCTATGACGACAGGCTGAAATTTTTTTACAGTGATAATCCTAAACTGAATATTGGAAATGCACAGGTAAAACTATTAATGTTATATTTTCTTGATGAGCGGCTTGTAAAGATCAGATATCATCTCGATATGGATATTGAGAATCATCTCATGGATTCTTTGGGGATCGGGCTCTTAAATTCTAAATATACAAGACAAAAAAGGGTATTGGCAACGGATAGATCATTAAAGAAGTTAAAGGATTTCAATAAGTCTAAAAATGAACCCTATGAATATGAGATTGCATGGGACCGGCATATAATTCTCTCCACATATGCTGTGAATGATTACTCTAATAAACGACTTTCATTTGACACAATATCAGCTAATTATGTCTACGTCGATCAGCTAAAAAGTTATAAAAGAAGATTGATGGAAATTGAAAATAACAGAATAGCCAGGCTGAAGAATGACTCTACCCAGGCAAGCAGTTTTTTAAACTAATCTCTTCACATTTATCTACTCCTCCTGAAATCTTTTATATTTTAAAATTCCCGGGAACTTCTTATATTTGGATCATACATTATTAGAAGATGACAATCCCCCAAATTTACAGGTTTAGACTAACCATGCTGGGTAAAAGATTATACGAGTGCTGGATCTTTTACTGTTAAGTTTTCCTTTTTATATAATTTCCCCTTTTTTCAATCCCATTTAATACATGAAAGCACTCATATTCGATATTAAAAGATTTGCAATACACGATGGCCCCGGAATCAGGACAACACTTTTCTTTAAGGGATGTCCCTTGTCCTGCCCATGGTGCCACAATCCTGAAAGCAGAAATGCTGACCTGCAGAAATATGATCACACAGACAAAATTGGAAATAAGGAATTCATATCAGAAAAAACCATCGGAGCTTACTATACATCCGAACAGCTGTTGCATGAAGTATTAAAAGATAAAATATTTTACGAGGAATCTGGTGGTGGGATCACCTGCTCGGGAGGCGAACCCCTGTCTCAGTATTCTTTCCTTAATAAATTCCTGAAAGACTGTAAATCCGAGGAGATACATACGGCGCTTGATACCAGCGGTTATGCAGAAAAGAAAATTATAATGAAAATTGCACCATTAGTGGATCTGTTTCTGTTTGATATAAAGCATCTCGACAATGCCATACACAAGCGGTTTACAGGTGTAAAAAACGATATTATCCTGAGGAATTTTAAATGGTTAATCAGTGCTGGTTATAATGTAATGGCCAGGATACCGGTTATTCCCGGAATAAATGCTGAATATAAATATATCAAACGGTTAGATAAGTATTTGTCTGATCTGCTTTGTGATAATTTCAACGAAGTTCACCTGTTGCCTTACCATCAAATCGGATGTTCAAAATATGATAAATTCAATATGGGATCAAATCAAAGTTTTGAAGAGCCTCAGGTGGAATTATTAGAGGAATACTCATTAGTTTTTAAAAAATCTGGATTTAAAACAAAAATAGGTGGATAGTCAAAGATCATGAATGATAGAATAAAATCGCTTAGAGATAAAAGTCTTAATGCCATTGAATCACTAACAGCTGAACGGGCTTTGTTGGTTACATCATTTTATAAAAGTATAGAAGCCCAAAAATTATCGGTGCCAGTTCTAAGAGCCAGAACATTTGAACATATATTAGCCAATAAGGAATTATTCTTTGATGAAGAAGAGCTGATTGTGGGAGAACGGGGACCAGGTCCGAAAATTACACCTACCTATCCGGAAATATGCCTGCATAGCATAGAAGACCTTGAAATTCTTGATTCCAGGGAGAAGGTTTCCTTTAAAGCCGATCAGGAGATGAAAGAAGCCTACAGGGATATCATCATTCCATACTGGAAAGGAAAAAGCAACAGGGAGAGAATAATGAGTTTGATGACTCCCGAATGGCTAACTGCCTATCAAAGCGGAATATTTACTGAATTTCAGGAACAGAGAGCACCAGGACATACTGCACTTGGTGTAAAGGGTTTCAAAACTGGATTTAAACAATATCTTTTTGAGATTGACCAGGTCCGAAGTTCTTTAAAGAAGGATCCTGAAGACACTGCCAGGTTAGAGCAGTTAGAAGGGATGAGGATTGCGGCAGAAGCTATGGTAATGTATGCCAGACGAATCAGCGAAATGCTGAAAGACAAAGCCTCATTTATTCATGATGAGATTAGGAAAGCAGAGATATTAGAGCTCTCGAGGATATGTAATAAAGTCCCGTATGAGGCCCCGGAAACCTTCCATGAAGCATTGCAGCATTATTGGTTCCTGCATTTGGGGGTTATCACGGAAGTAAATCCCTGGGACTCTTTTAATCCGGGAAGGCTGGATCAGCATTTGTATCCATTTTACATAAATGATATCAAGGCCGGGAGAATAACCGAGGAAAGGGCTCGTGAATTACTTCAGGCATTCTGGATCAAGTTCAATAATCATCCCGCACCGCCAAAAGTAGGAGTGACAGCCCTGGAAAGCAATACTTATACTGACTTTTGTTTGATTAACCTGGGCGGTTTGAATCCTGACGGCAAAGATGCTGTAAATGAATTGAGCTATATTATACTTGACGTAATTGAAGAGACGCGCATACTTCAGCCCAGTTCAATGATACAGGTCAGCCGTGAAAATCCGGATAAATTCCTGCAAAGAGCCATAAGAATAATAAAAACGGGTTTTGGGCAACCTTCGATATTTAATACGGATGCTATCGTCGGGGAATTACTCAGGCAGGGCAAAGATCTGGTAGATGCCAGGAATGGAGGAGCAAGCGGATGTGTGGAATCCGGAGCTTTTGGAACTGAATGTTATTTTCTCACTGGATATTTTAACTTGACCAAGATCCTGGAACTTACATTGCATAATGGTTGGGATCCCAGATTAAAGAAGCAAGTTGGTCTGGAGACAGGCTATCCTGATCTATTCAGGACATTTGATGATTTATTTAATGCCTTCAGAAAGCAGCTTGAGTATTTTATAAATATCAAAATTGAAGGGAATAATACCATTGAAAGGACCTTTTCGGAATATATTCCTGTTCCATTTTTATCGCTCCTTATTGAAGATTGCATAAAAAACGCAAAAGATTATAATGATGGCGGTGCGCGATATAATACGAGTTATATTCAGGGTGTTGGCCTGGGTAGTGTTACCGATGCACTGGCTGCAATAAACCACCAGGTTTTTGTGGAAGGTAGCCTGTCATTTTCAGAACTGCTGAATGCACTTGAAGATGACTTTCGAAACCATGATTCATTGCAACATGAACTAATCTATAATGTGCCAAAATATGGCAATGATGATGATCGTGCAGATAATATAGCCTCAGAGGTATTTGAAATATTTCTGAATGCGGTAGATGGAAGGACTTCATATAGAGGTGGAATATACAGGATAAATATGTTGCCTACGACCAGCCATGTTTATTTTGGCAGTGTGGTTGGTGCTACCCCGGATGGTCGTAATGCCGGCCAGCCACTGTCGGAAGGAATATCACCATTCCAGGGTGTGGACATGAAAGGTCCCACGGCAGTTTTAAAGTCAGCATCAAAAATTGATCATTTAAAAACCGGTGGCACCTTGCTGAACCAGAAATTTGCCCCGTCTTTTTTTAATAATGAGGATTCTATTATAAAATTGGGAGCCCTGGTGAGAAGTTACTTCAAAATGAATGGACACCATATTCAATTTAATGTGGTGAATGCAGACACCTTACGGGATGCCCAGCGACAACCGGAGAAATATAAAGATCTGATTGTAAGGGTAGCGGGGTATAGTGACTATTTTAATGATCTCGGAGAGGACTTGCAGAATGAGATCATCAGAAGGACTGAACATGAAGAGTTTTAAATTTGAAAATTTAACATGGACACCGAAGCATAATACCTATTAAATGTTTAGACTTTATAAAGTACAATTTTTAAATTGGCATAATCTTTATTTTTTAATTATCTCTCAAATTTTTAACATATGAGAAATCTTCATATATGGTTAGTATCCTTTCTTTTTTTCTGTTCATGCCAGTCAAAAGATAATGTAATAAGCTATAATGAATTACTCTGGTATGAATACCCGGCTGAATACTGGAACAGCCAGGGATTGCACCTGGGGAATGGTTATTTCGGAGCTACCTTTTTTGGTGGAATAACCACAGAAACTTTTGCTTTATCTGAAGCCAGTATGTGGACTGGCGAACCGGCTATGGGAAGATGGGAAAAAGCTGGTGTAAATCCCCTTGCTCTTTCTTCATTGCCTGAGATCCGGCAAGCTACATTTTCTGGCAAAACCCGATTAGCCGACAGTTTGATAGCTTCTGATTTTTACGGATCGGGGGAGTTATACGGACATTTCACTTCGATTGGAGATTTAAAGATCAATTTTCCTGAGCATGAAGGGATAATTGAAACTTACCGCAGATCATTAGATCTCTCAAATGCTATTGGTTCGATAAATTATTCATTAGATGGCGTCAGTTATGAAAGGGAGTATTTCTGTTCATACCCGGACAGGATAATGGCTGTAAAACTTTCATCCAGCAAGCCTGGAGGAATTTCATTTGATTTATCAGCAGAGATCTTACAGGATTCTTCAATCATAGAAATTGACAGAAATGTGTTTAAAGTCAGAGGTTATATTAATGGAAATTTAAGGCCATTTGTTGTCTTGCTGAATATCAGGAATGATGGAGGAACAATCAGTCAGGAGAATGAAACACTGATGGTAAGAAGAGCAAATTCAGTGGGGATATATCTGACCATTGCCACAAATTATGCTTTAAAATACCCGGATTATACAGGTGAAGATCCTAATAAGACTACCTATGATATAATCGAGCATATTAGCTCACTTGAATATGAGGAATTGAGAGAAAGGCATATCGAGGATTACCAGGGTCTGTACAACAGTGTAAAGTTAAATATAAAAGGAAATGATGATATCGAATCATACCCGACCAATAAAAGATTTCTCAGTTTGCGCAAAGGAAACTCGGATCCGGGTTATAAAGTCCTTGCATTTAACCTGGGAAGGTATATGATCATCAGTTCTTCCAGACCCAACACGCTTCCCGCCAATCTCCAGGGCGTATGGAATACATTTAATGTGGCACCATGGGCCGGGAATTATCAGAGTAATGTCAATATTCAGGAAATATACTGGTCCTGTGGCCCTTTAGGACTTACTGAATGCCAGGAACCCTATATTGACTGGATTGAAAACCTTTCATATTCAGGGAAGGAGGTTGCCAGGAAAATTTACGGAACAAATGGATGGATAAGTCATACGGTAGGGAATATATGGGGCCATGCAACACCAATAGGAAACCATCCTTGGGGGATGTACTCTCAGGGATCAAGCTGGCATTGTCAGCATGTGTGGGACCAGTATTCATTTACAATGGATGAAAATTACCTGTCTGACCAGGCGTATCCCATCTTAAAGGGTGCATCACAGTTCTGGTTGGAAAACCTTTTGCCTTTCAAAGGCTATTTTGCCACTTCACCGACAATCTCAGCTGAACATGGAGCACTATTAACTGATAACGGGCTGAACCCGGCTTTTCATGATTTTCGCAGTGAGAAATATGTATATTCCTTGCCAGGCGTATACCAGGATATTCAAATGATATGGGATCTTTTTACAAATACGTCTAAGGCGGCAAGGATACTGGGAGATCTGGATTTTGCAGATTCGCTGGATATTTATAAAGATAAACTGCTACCCCTAAAAATAGGGAAATACGGACAGTTGCAGGAATGGTACGAGGATATCGATGATCCGGAATGTCATCACCGGCATATTGCCCACCTATATGCTGTGGCTCCGGGCACACAGATTCATCCCACGATTACCCCTGATTTAGCTGAGGCAGCAAAAAAATCACTCGATATGCGTGGTGATGGCCGTTATCTGGAGCAGGAGTTAGCTTCCGGTGGTAATTGGGCCAGGGCACACCGCATGTGGTGCTGGACACGTTTAATGGATGGGGATAGAGCCAATAAGATCATGACTGAAATGCTGACAGAGGAGGGATTTGAAAATGTCCTGACCTTTCAGCACGCTGATTATGATTGGGGCCGCCCGGACCTGTATATGGAAGACAGTCTTAGCTTACACTTTCAGTTGGATGGTTCAGCAGCACTACCAGGTTGTATTGCGGAAATGCTTTTACAATCCCACCTGGGTGAAATTCATTTGTTGCCTGCACTACCAAAAGAGCTAAGTACCGGTAGTATTTCCGGTTTGAAGGCCAGAGGAGGATATACGATCAATATGGAATGGGAGGATGGAGCACTGGTCATGGCAGAAATTATTTGTCCTAAAGAAATGCAAACGCCTTTGGTGAGGATCAAATCCGAAATAATATCCCCCGAAGACTATCCCAATATTTTAATAAAACGGATATAGCAAAGTGTTTTGCTAATAATGTATAATAAAAAAGATCGGATCATGACAATAAAAACCATAGCAGATAATGCACTAAATCAGGGAGAGGGAATTTTCAGATTAACACCTACATGGGTACCCAGGTCTTTCTGTATTCCAGGTAAAAGAATCAAACTTCATCCCGATGATTATTATGCTTTGGGTACCGAAAGGGGAGGAATAGATGAAAGGTGGTTTTCTTCAACCACTCCCGCAGACAATGGGCCACTGACCAGTAAAAATGAAGGCTTAAGCCATATTATCTTCAAAGTTGGTAGTATAACTGAAAAGATCCTTTTACGAGATGCCATAGATGAATTGAAATCCGAGATTATTGGAGAAAGGTTATGGGATCAGTTTGGAGGATGGACTATGTATTCCAAATTTTTTGATAATCAGAAAGCACTTCCCTTTCATATTCATCATAATGATAAATACGCCCAGTTAACGGGCCAGTTAGGTAAACCAGAAGCGTATTATTTCCCTCCCCAGGTAAATAATTATGGCGGGGATTTTCCATATACTTTTTTCGGATTCAATCCTGGCACTACCAGAGAACAGGTCAGGATCTGTCTGGAGAACTTCTCCAGAGGGGACAATAAAATTACAGATCTATCCAGTGCCCATGCTTTAAGCGTGGGGACAGGCTGGGATGTTCCTCCCGGTGTGCTACACGCACCAGGCAGCTTGTGTACATATGAGCCGCAGAAAGCATCTGATGTATTCGCCATGTATGAATCGATTACAGGGGATGCTGTAATTCCTGAAGAACTGCTTTGGAAAAATACCCCGGAGGACAGACTGGGGGATTATGAATTCTTGCTCGATATTATAGACTGGGAACTGAACCTGGATCCAGATTTTGTGCAAAACAGGAAAATGATGCCGGTCCCGGTTAGTTTTAATAAGGATCATAATGATGGATTTATTGAAAACTGGATATGTTATAAATCATCCGATTTTTCTGCCAAAGAACTTACCGTGTTCCCAAAGCAAAAGATTACCGTGACAGACCATGCCGCATATGGAATGATATTACTGCAGGGACACGGCAGGATGGGGAAATGGAAAATTGATACACCAGCTATTATACGATTTGGTCAAGAAACAAGTGATGAATTTTTTATTACAGAACAAGCTGCCTCAAAAGGAGTGACAATTGAAAACCATTCCGAAACCGAACCTCTCGTCATATTAAAGCACTTTGGCCCGAATAATCCGGATCTGAATCTAAATGAGGTTTAAGGAATGAACGATTCTATTTCTACAATAGACTTATTTATAATCATAATTTATCTTGGTGGAATATTGATTATCGGGATTTATTTTGGCCTGAATAGGAAAAGAAAAAGCAGCAGTGAGGGATTTTTCCTCGCAGGCAGGTCATTGAACTGGCTGATGATAGGTGCTGCGCTGTTTGCAGCTAATATTTCAACAATCCACATGGTGGGACTTGTGGCACAGGGATATAAAGAAGGATTGGTCTGGGGAAATTTTGAATGGATGGCAACTTTTCTGTTAATCATTCTCGGTTTGATCTTTGCACCTTTTTATTTCAGATCAAAAATATCAACACTACCTGAATACCTGGAAAGAAGGTATGGCCCGTATACCAGATCATTTTTGGCACTTATCGCTTTAATGAGTGCTTTATTTGGGCATATCGGGGTGAGTTTATATGCTGGCGCAGTGGTTTTTGATAACTTTTTCGGAATTGACTTTATAACCTCTATTCTGGTAATATCAGGCATAACCCTGATTTATACAATTCTTGGTGGTTTAAAGGCTGTTGTTGTAACAGAGACCATTCAGACCATTATTCTGATAATAGGAGCAATAATAATGACTGTAATTTCCATCAACGCACTTTCTGATAACGGAATCCATACCCTGGCCGAGTTAAAAGATGCTTTACGCCCTCAGCAATTGAGTGTAATTCATACGAATACTTCAAGTCCTTTGCCAATCTGGGCCGTAATATTAGGATATCCGGTTTTGGGA
>CBDUCT010000070.1:0-11632 GCA_965365715.1 uncultured Cyclobacteriaceae bacterium
CTAAACTGCCGTACTCGTGAAGGGTACCGGGGGTTCGAATCCCCCTCTCTCCGCAGAATAAAACTAACCCCGCCTCAGCGGGGTTTTTTGTTTCTGGAGAATGCAAACAAGCTAGCTTGTAATTGCATTCGAAAGAAATAAAATCAACCTGAACGGTTAGATTTATTCTGCAGGTCTCCCCAAAAGGGATCATCGAAGATAATCCCCTCAATCACCCCCCAGAATACCCGTATCAAACCCATCAATACTCGTACTATTCCGTTCTTCCCAGTAGGTTTTAATTTTCGCTTTCCCCTGTTTATCAGCCCATGAACTCAATTGCGACCGTTCTTCCCTGAAATCCATAAATGGAACAGCAAAGCCGCATGAAGCTTGCACCAGATCAACATCCATATCAATAATCTGTCTTGAGCCGGGAATTTCCGGGAACAAGCCAATATATTTATTAAATCCACTATCCCTCGGATGATAAATCCTGGCTCTGCCATACACTCGCAGAATTTTAGGTTTTCCTTCAAATGCGCAGAACATGATCGTCATTCTATCATTTTTCAGCAAGTGAGCTGCCGTTTCATTACCACTACCGGTAAGATTGAGCCACACGATTTTTTGAGGATCGATCACCCTAAATGTATCCATCCCTTTAGGTGATACATTTATACGGCCAGTAGCAGCCGCGGTTCCAACGAAAAATATTTTCTGATCCAGAATGAATACCTGCTGATCAGGTTGGATTTCATTATATCGCTTTCCCATCTTTTAATATACGGTTATTACCTGTCAAATAAATATATATTTAAAAACTTGTTATGCTTTTTCCGAAATTAGAAATTGAACTTTCTGGATTATTAGATGTAAAAAACTATTTATTTAAGGACTGATAAATCATCCTCAGGCTATCAATTTTGAGGAAATCGAATGGTTCAAATAATCTATATTAGCCTTCCTCATAGTACTGTACAATTACAAATATCTTCTGGCCTTCTTTTTAAAACTTAAATATTCTGCTCCGAACATGTTTGTCAGGAATCGCTCTTCGGCAAGAATAATAAAATGGTATGTAAGGATGCTGTACAATCCTATAAATAACATCAGTATATTATAAAAATATAGAATCGATGACAGGGTTAATAAATCAAATCCAAGATACATTGGATTTCTGCTCAACCTGTAAATTCCTTTTGTTTTAAGAACAATCTTTTCTTTCGGAAGACCAAGCCGTGTTGACTTTCCCAGGTTTACTGCACTCCAGATAATAAGCAGAATTGCGATCAGAGACAGAATTCCAGATAACCACTTCAAAAGAACCGGGCTTTGAGGTGTGATTATGTTGATCCCGAAAATCGACAGTAAAAGTATGATCCATGTGAAATGCCCGTCGTTCTTACCGGTATAAAACAGGAGCGGATGTAGTGTGTGTTTTCCTATGATATCCATATGATATTTAATGTGCTGTACTGAGTTTTGCGATCAAATTTAAACGAATTAACAAAAGAAACCTTGTTTTGTCTAATCCAGATGAATTATCAGAGGGGGATCATTTCCAGGACATAGCTATTACATTTCCACCCTAACCGATTATAAAAATCAACAAAATTTACCAGGTTTTCTTTTGATTTTAAATTCATATACCTAAATTCAATTCCATTTTTTTTGGAAGGACGCTCAAAACCTCATTAAAAACGTAATCAACATGGATTATACAATTTTATTAATTGTCTGGGTATTCCTGTCGCTTATCGTAGCTTCCTACTCTAAGAATAAAGTGCTGGGGTACTGGGGTGGATTTTTCGTTTCCTTATTTTTAAGCCCTGCCTTAGGGTTGATCATTTCCCTCATGTCAAAAGATTGCAAATCTTTCTTTTGCATGCGATTCGGTAAAAGAATGAAAGCCATAAAAATTGAGGAAAAAAAGGGAAACAGGGATATAGCCTTAGAGAAGGTCATGGATATTGCGCATTGGCTTCAAAGGATTATCCATTCTTCGCAAAAGCCTGAGCATTATGTGCTCTATCGGGAACGCATTGAGGATAAGATACTGGAACTGGGAGGGGAGATCCCAGATGCCTGGAAAGAGACTTCTAGCAGGTAGTTAGAAACTTCTATCTACCCGGTTCCGATTTAAAAACTTCCGTGTTCACCGTTTCTTCGGCAAGTTTCCTGTATTTCTCTGCTTCTTCAGTCATTCCCATTTTTGTAAGTAAAGTGTTCAGGTCTCTGTAATCTTCCTTGAAATAATAAGTTTGCTGCTCTTCAAGTCTGTAATACAATTCTTTGGCTTCTTCCCAATCCCCTCTTTTAACGGCCTTATTGATATGTTCCAGTTCAACAAAGTCATAATTCATGACAAACGTATCACCAGGTTTCATATTGACAAATTCCGGGTAATTTACTACCCTGAAAGGTGATCTTGCCTTATCAACTAGGATCGGAATTGATGCATTGCCATTTTCATCGATATGGGTAAGGAACATATCGGTATGAGGACCGAAGATCTTGGATACAAATACCGTCCATTTTGAATTTGGTGACCAGGCATGCCATGAATTCATGGAATTGAAATTGCTTGCCAGTTTTCTTGCTTTACCACCCTCAGCCGGAACGATCCACAATCTACTATCAGGCATTAGTAGCATAAAGTGCTCAGCCTGGCAGTAAATGATCCATTTCCCATCTGGTGAAATAGCCGGGAAATAATTACTCATTCCATTGTTGGAAGCCCCTTCAATAGGAACGGCTGTGCCCCCTTCGCCATTGTTGAAGGGTATTTTATAGAGGTCAAATTTAACAGTCCGCTTCCTGTCGACATATTCCTGAAGGATATCCTCATCCTGTATATCGATTTCATTGATCTGGGTGCTGTCCCGTGGTGCTGCCTTAGCCCTGCAGAAGATAATGCTTTCTCCATCCGGTGTCCAGATTGCGTTGGATTGGACATATTCCTCTGAGTTAGCACCCGGAAGTTCCTTCAAGGTATCGGTCAGCCGATCGTATATGGCAAGGTGACCGTTGACCGGAAAAAAGAGCTGGGAATACTTAATATTTTCAGCAGGAGGCATGCGGAAATTTTTGATCACGACCCGGTCCTTTACCGTAGTTACCACGTACCGTCCGTCAGGGGATAACTTAGAAAACAGCCCGAAAGTCCTTCTGTTTTCCAGTCTGGACCATGATGTATAATTGGATAAGTTGAAGGTCAGTGTATCGTTAATATCTGCTACGAAGTAACCGCCTTTGTCTCTCAACCCGGCATCCAAGTCTAGTCCGATCTTTTCTCCGCCTGCAGTAAGGGAATGACAATTTCCACATACAGAGAATCCTTTCATGGCTACATGAGGAGGGTTCTTACTACCGAAATCCACCAGTTTGAAACTCATGGAATCCAGTTTCTTTTCAGCCAGAAGAAAGGGGATGGGCATCTGGCGGTATAATACCGGGGCATTGACCGTATCGGTGCTGAGCTTGAATGCAACTGATGCCGGATTATTGCTGCCGGATCTTTTTACCGTGAAATATATGTTATCAAAATCTGAAAGTTGTTTCAGACTATCCCATTTCGTTTCATCGGGGGACCATTCCAGTTGATCAGTGGTCTCAGAAATCACATAGGATTCATCTTTATTAAAAAGAGATACTTCATAATTCGTATTTTCCTGGGACTCGTTGAACCACTGAAAAAGTGGTGCGGGGAACTCGGGAGGGAACAGGGCATCCTGAAATGGATGAACGATACTTATTCCTTCAGCAGGTCCTGTTTTCCGGCTGCATAAGGTTGCCACAGCCGTTACGTATAACAGGATTGCAATAACAAAAATCTTCTTACTCATATTCGCCTACAGTCATTTTATAAAAATCCGGTTTTAAAGATATTCAAGAATGGAGATTAAAACAAACAGGAAGATTTTTGAATGCAGAGATGTCGTGTTACAGATATCCTCAGAGTTTATCACCTTCTTAGTTTTCAGATCCAATTGATATTTTTATGTGACGATACCCTTTAGGGCAACATGGAGTTAGAAGCTTGGAATAAAAATATCATAATTGTGAATTAGTCAATATTATATCTTGCTTATTTGCATGTGCCTTGTATTGAACAAAATGCCCGTTAGCATCAGTTCCCGGAATCAAGATCTGTGTGTTATCACCCTGTCTAAATTCCACACCTTCCCAACCTGAAGGAATATAAGTTTTCAAAGTCAACGGCAAATCATACAATGAAGGATCAAGGCTATGTGTTAATTGAACTGAAATCCTGTTTTCATTATTAGAATAACTGACTTCAGCGTGCATCCGCTCCCGGATATATTTTGTGATATCCTTGAAGGTTGCCACCCAGACCTTATCTTCATGCGATTTTATATATTGAAAATAGGCATCGAGTGTATCGCCGGGAATGGCTTCCCAGCCCACGCCGTCCACACCATGGAATACCAGTACCAGCCAGATGTTATTGTGGGCATTGCAGGTATCGATCCAGGCTTTCATCTGGTCGAGTGATGTATTCGATAAAGCGCCGCGCTGCCACTGAACATACTCTTTATCAAAAGAGCCTGGTTGTTCACGACTACCCCGGTTTAGTTCCTCCAGGAAGGGCTCCGGCATCCGGTTTCTGGAAGCTTCATAGCGTTCATACATGTACTCCATCACCCGTTCATCTTCTGTTCCGTACGGACACTCGACTGAGAAAGTATGTCCCGGGCCCATATTTTTTAATATATCCTCTTTGCTTTTTTCGAGTTCATATAAAAGGTTTGGCTCATCCATAACGCTCAATCTGGAGTGCGAAATGGTATGGCTGGCAAACTCATGTCCCTGGGAAGCATATTCGTTTAGATCATCCCAGGTCAGTTCACCGGGTTGTGGCTGATAAATGGTCTGAAGTGATTTGTCAGCCCTGACGAGTTCATACCCTTTGTCGATCTCCTGAATTGCCTCTTCCTTTCTTCCGGATTCCCAGAGGCTGCCGGCACGGGTATGATGTTCCCTGATCTCATAATCGCCAAGCATGCGGATGGCAGAGGCTCTTTCGAACAGATTGTCCGCATTGGTGGGCATCGTTTCAGTTTCCAAAATGATTTGATCTATTGGGCGCCCAATGAATTTCCTCAGGTATTGAGAACCGGAAATATTGCCCGTATTGATATAGAATGTAGCCGGTAGTTCAAGACGGTTCATTATGGGTAAAGCCACTTTAAACTGGTTGGCCGAACCATCGTCGTAGGTTAAGGATACGGCTGTCAGCTTACCATCCTGCCATTTCTCGATGGTAGTGGATCCAATTTGATTTTCATGATTATCGCTGCAGGATACGATAACAACAAGCGCAATTATGCAGATCAGGGTGTTTACTAACCGGAATTTCATTTTCAAGGTTTTAAAAATCACAAAAAAAAGCAGATTACAATATGTAGCAGTAATTTTTTTTAAATTTAAATATATATGGCTAGGTAAAAGCATTTATGTACAATTAAAATTTGTGACATGTTTAATTTTCGATGGACATCCCCTCAGTTTAATGGATCTATTGGATCTCCTAACAACCTAATAAACCTGAATTGGATTCTACTCCATAAGATCCACCTTTTATTAAAAATTTCTTTAATTATTATCCCATTCATTATCCTTTCCGGTTGTTCCGGAGGGAAAAAAAGTCAGGACGGTAAAATGATTTTATCTTTTTACCTGGATGATACGAGTCCTGCCATTGCCAGTCCTGAAGCCCTGAAAACCTTTCTGGATTACTGCAAATCAAATGGGGTCAAGGGGGAATCGACTGTTGTTCTGGGATATAACGGAGAATCCATGGCCAATAGTCCGGACTCCCTGGAACGCCGGTTTCTGGAGTATGCTTCCGGATCCTATGAATCCGGGATTGATACGCATATGGAGATCATGACACACCATGAACTTTTTGATTTCGAAGCCGGTAAAATGAATGAGGATGGCATCCATGAAGGATTGTGGCTGCATGAGCCTGCTGTTACCAGAGAAGTTTATCATTCTTATTTCAGCAACATCCTGGATCATGGAGATCAGGCGGGCATACAATTTACCGGTTTCACATGGCCGGGATGCGGATGTGAAGCTTGTTCAACCCGGTACGGGGAATTACGGGAAGAAGGACCATTGAAATTCAATCCTGCGGTGTTTGATGCACTACTCGACCTGGTAAGTGCCAACCGATTCAGAACCACTGCGATCCCGATCTTCTACGAATCCAGTGAAACAGATTATGATATTCACCTGAGGGCCTCGGATGGGGGACATGCTGTGTATGACCTGATGCCGAATGCCGAAGACAAATTCGGGATCTGGGAAAACTCGGAAGAATGGGTAGATCCGGATTACTATATATCCGAAGACGGAAAATCCGGGATTATAGTAAAACACCTTGAAGAGGAAGCACCATACTGTATATGGTATATGCACTGGCAAGGGCTGAATCCCGAAAACGGTGTTGGTTGGGAGGCTTTCAAAACAGTGGTAGAACGGATCAATAAGCACCTGGGCGACCGGATAGTATGGATGCGTCCCAGTGATATTGTCACAAAATATCACCAAACAGGAGACTGGCCTTCAACATTGAAGGATATTGATCTTTTTTATGTAATTCAATAATCGACAGGTTATCGAAAGCATTGTATTATATCCCGGCAAATTCAATGCAGGAATTCTATTTTATTCATTCGAAATTTTGTAATTTGAAGTATACGTACCAAACCAATTTTTCATGCCTGACAGACATTTAGCGGCTATTATGTTTACCGACCTGATGGGGTATACTGCTCTGACGGAGAAAAACGAATCCCTTGCACTGGAGCTGGTTAAGAAAAACCGTGAACTTCATCAACAGGCTATTCAGAAATATAATGGTCTGCTCGTAAAGGAACTGGGAGATGGTTTTATGGCCACTTTCGATAATATTCCGGATGCCATATCCTGTGCCCGTGAAATTCAGATCGAGTCAAAAGCCAGAGATTTTGATATTCCAATACGAATTGGAATCCATTATGGCGATATCACCATTGAAAATGACGACATTTTTGGACATGGTGTCAACATGGCTTCCCGCATACAGGCCATTGCCGATCCGGGAGGGATCTATGTTTCAGAATCTATTCATGAACATATAATTGATCATAAGGACATTGAAACCCAGTTCATGGGTGCCGTGCCACTGAAGAACATCAAAGATCCGGTACCGGTTTACGCTTTGAAAGATGAGGAATTGCCAACGCCGGATAAAAAAAGGATTGATGGAATTACACGGAGACATCTCTACTTGAAGTATTACAGGTATGCCGCGGTAGCTGCTGTCTTAATTATAGTTATTGCTGCCGTATGGTTTCTCAGGACATATGACATTGAGAGGCAGATCATGACCAAATCGGTAGCTGTATTGCCTTTGGAAAATTTAAGTGATGATCCGGAACTGGAATATCTGAGTACAGGGATGACAGATGAACTGATCCGTGAATTATCAAAGGCAAGTACCCTCAGTGTTATAGCCCAGAATTCAACGCGACAGTACGCAGGCATCGCAAGACCGCTTTCTGAAATTGCTCAAGAACTAAATGATGTAAATTATCTCGTAGATGGGACTATCATGCTCGAGGATGAAAATATCAGGACTGTAATACGGTTAATTGACCCGGTAGATGAAAAGATTCTCTGGAACCAGGAATACGAAGATGAGGTAATCAACTCCCGGCAACTCTGGGCAGACGTAGCTCAGGACATAACCCAGGTAATCGGGATTTTTGTACCGGAGGAAAATACAGCCTTATGGACAGGCATACAGCCTGTGGATCAGGAGAACTATGCCCTTTATTTAAAAGGCATGCATGCTATCGAAAAATTCCCCCCGGATATAGATGCGGGTATTGCTTATTTTAATCAGGCCATTGATAGAAATCCAGCTGATGCTTTCGCCTGGGCTGGCTTGGCCACGGCATATATTGCCTATGGGCATTCTACGGCACCCACCAGAGATGTCAGGCAAAAAGCCAATGCTGCTGCTCTCAGGGCCATACAGCTGGATTCCACATTAGCCCAGGCATGGTCTGTTCTGGGCATGGTGAAAGCCTATTATGAATGGGAATGGGAAGCCGCGGAACAGGCTTATCATAAAGCCAATGAATTGAATCCAAGCCTTCCCTGGAACCATTATCATTATTCCTGGTATCTTGTATTATTTGGAAGGATGAATGAAGCCATCTACGAACACAGATTGGCCCAGGAACTGGATCCTTTCGGACCGGCCCATACTGGCTGGCTCGGTTATCTATATGCTATGGTAGGAGAATATGAAAAGGCCTTAGTGGAAGCTGAGCATACGATTGATATGGGATTTGAAGCCTTTGGAAAATTTGTAATAGCTGAAACCAATATGTTCCAGGGGCGATATGATGAAGCCATTAAATTACATGAGGAAAGAGCAGAGAGATTTAATATACCGGAACACAATATGCTTGGTGTTCCGTATATTTTGTCCGGAAGGGTAGAAGAAGGGAAAGAACTTCTGTTTAATTTAGAGACGAAATATGATACCATTCCAACCGGTTGGGGTGCCTTAAAGAGGGCACAAATGTATGCTGCTCTGGGAGACTACGAAAATGCGATAAAATGGTATAGTTTTGAACCGCATCATCATTTTGTGCCCTGGGTACGATTATTCACATACAGGTATGATAGCTCTTTTCAGGATCATCCCGGATTTAAAGACCTGATGCGAAGATTCAATCTCCCCGATCCGGCACCCTTTCAATACGATCCTGACCTGGATATATGAGAAAAAATGCATTACAAATTTGGCATGAAATTAATTTTCAGTAAGTAGAATTTCTTTTGCTTCCGGGTTAGATTCGTATAGCACATAAGATCCGAATTCATCTTTCTCAATAACCGAGGACCAGCTTTTATCTCCTTGCTTGATTTCTACTGATTCCCAACTTTGGGGGATATAGGTTTTTAAAGTTAATGGCAGGTTATACAATTCAGTATCCAGATCGCTAACTAGTTCAATCCTGAGGGTATCCTTAGCTTTTGTGTATTTGATAATAGAATGCATCCGCTCCTTCATGTATTTAGTTACATCCTGGAAAGTGGCCACCCAGATATCTTTTTCTTTTGATTTGATATAATTAAAATAACTGTCAATTACATCCCCTGGAATTGGTTCCCACCCAATACCCTCAATCCCATGAAATACAAGTACGAGCCAGATGTTGTCATTGGTTGTGCATGAATCGATCCAGGCAATCATTTCCTCGAGCGGCGTTGATGATTTTGGTCCCCTTTGCCATTGCACATATTCTTTGCGAGATACACCCGGAGGCATCTTATTCCAGCGATTGATCTCTTCGAGGTAGGGCTCCGGCATCCGGTTGCGGGCTGCCTCGTAGCGCGCCAGTGTGAATTCCATCACCCGTTCGTTTTCTGTCCCGTATGGACATTCAATAGAGAAAGTATGTTTTGGCCCCAGGTGCTTTTCAATCTCTTCCTTACTTTTCTCCAGTTCATAAATGAGGTTTGCATCATCAAGAATACCAAACTGGGCATGTGATACTGAGTGACTGGCGAACTCATGACCTTGTTCCGAATATTTTCTAAGTTCATCCCATTTTGTTCCGGATTTCTGCTGATTGTCATGGATTGATGACTGACCTGTAAAAGATTTCACCTTTGTAAAAGCTTCATCGATTAGTTTATGGGCTTCTTCGAATTTTCCGACTTCCCAGAGATCCCCGGCGCGTGTATGATATTCAATGATCGTTTCATCTCCCAAAACCCGTATAGCAGATGCACGCTCGAAAAAGTTATCGGTATTTGTCGGGTACTTCACTGTTTCCTGAGCTATATCTTCCAGTGATCGCCCAATGAATTTACGCTCATAAACGGAGCCTTCTACTTCCCCGGTCACTATAAAGAAAGTTGCTGGGAATCCGAGCCGATTCATGATGGGTAAAGCTACCTCGAACTGACCAGCAGTCCCTCCATCATAGGTCAGCGAAACTGCCGCCTTCTTACCGTCCTTCCAACGTTCTATCTCAGTATATCCTACAGGTTTTCGATTTGCCCCCGTACAGGAAGCAGTTATTATAGGGATGCTTAATAAAAAAAATATTTGTTTTATAGTCATGATTTCATTTCCGACAAGTTAATTAAACTTTTTCTTTAATTAAATAATTCACGTTTTAGAAGCTATACTTATCTTTTTTTCCTTCGGGCTTTCTTGAATAGAATATTATCTGTTTTTTCAGATTAATTTATAAATTGAATTTTAGATATATACTACTTCACAGCCATGGCACAACGGAAGTATAATCCAAGGTATCTGGATCTCCTCGGAAAAATGAATCTTCCTTTACCAGAATAGCTGGATTAATACAGCCAATTGTTTTTAGACTCAGGATTTTTATGGTTCGACTTCTTTAAGGATTTTTAAAATATGCTTTGAAGGATATCATTCAACATAATCTTCCACCTCAAGACCGGAGAGTTGTGTTGCAGGCAGAAATATCTGGTCTTCCAGCCATATAATTTGAAGATCCAGTTGGTGCTCAGGTTTTTTGATACCAGCTTCAAAAAACTTGTCCCTGATCCTGAGGATAGAAGGGAAACTTCCATTATAATAAATAAGTTGCTTAAGTTTCCAGCATTCTTCGAAGATATCTTTAGCTGTTTGCCATTGCGCTGGAAATTTTTCTGAAAGTTCCTCATCCATTTCCAAACAGATCCCCAGATAAGCGGCCCGGCATGTGGCTTCTTTTGATGTCGGTTCCAAAACCTCCTTTTCGATCCCCGGCCTGAGTTCCTGGGCTAGTTCGCTGATCTGGTGATCTAACAATGGAAGACTTTCAACCATCTGCGGGCTTTCTAATGGTATTCTAAAATAGTACTTGTCCTCTCGCTTGATCCTTTTTCCCCCATTTTCTACAATCATCTTTTCCATCAATTCAAAGATCCGGTCTGCAAATGAAGTGATGGTCTCATCCTCCGGCATCCCGTCACGGGTCGTATTCTTATACCGGTCAACGATTTTCCAGCCCTGAGACATCATTTTTTTATACCCCATCCTGACACCCAATAGTGTTCCCAGTGTGGCGGTAGTATTATCACAATCCCAACCGAAATTCAAGCCCGTCTGGATGGTTTTACTAAAATCACCCGCGCCATACAACAGGGAGGCAATGGTCGCCCCGGTGATCAGCTCATATCCATTCCCGTCCCGCATAGTACCCCCGGCCTGCGTATACTTTTCTTTTAATAATTTCCTGGTTTTCCGCCAGTTATCCGGATTTTCTTTATACCACCTCTTAACATCATCGATGATCAATCTCACGTTGCTTGAAGGATCGAGGACAGAATATCCGGCCTCCAAAATTTTATTGAGATCATCTTCTATGAATGCCATGGCGATCATCGTGGTATACATCTGTGTGGTTTGTGCCGGTTCCGCATCAATAGTTACTTTCGTGTAATTCAATCCAAGCCGGGCAGCAGATTGGGGCATGGCCGGACAGATCAGCCCGAAAGTCTCACAAATAAATTGTCCTGAAATATTAAATTCAGCCCAGGGATTCAGGGCTATTTTGCCCGTCAGGGGTGGATTAATTCCAATATCAAGCAG
>CBDUCT010000071.1:0-11581 GCA_965365715.1 uncultured Cyclobacteriaceae bacterium
CCCTTATTGAAGAAACCAGAGTCCTTGCAAGGTATACTGGAACAGCTGTTGGCCTGATATCTGTAATTGGATTCACACCAGATATCTTCTTCTATTCGGCCGGTGGCCGGATCATAGATGCCGCACCGGGTTTTCCAGGATTTCAGAATTATTTTCTGTTCCTGGCCGGCTTTGCACTTGTTGGCATGCTTGCTACTCTGGCTTTATTGTTCCGGAACGGCGTCCACAATCATTCGAAGTGAAGTGGCAAAATCACCGGCTCCGATACTGCCTCCCTTATAATGTGATAGTTTTACGATCACGAGATCATGACTAGGGATAATGATCACATACTGCCCGCCTGCCCCTGCCATAAAATAAGCATTCTCGGGGATAGGAAAATCACGATTCCCATTTATCCAGAAAAAACCTCCATATATTGGCCTGCCATCTGCCACCCATGCCGGAGCGAGTGTACTTACAAAATCCACGAATCCCTCCGGCAGTATACGTTCTCCAATCCATACACCATCATTAAGATAAAGGTTCCCCAGACGGGCCCAATCCCTTGCTGTTCCAAAATCATATCCCTGTAAAAGAAGGTTGCCGTATGGATCCGTTTCCAATACCATATTTCTGATTCCGATCTTGTCAAAGAGGGCCCTTTGCGGGAAACTCAGATATTCATCGCCCTGTCCTTCTACCCCTAACCTGATGAGATAATTGATCAATACAGGATCACAATTCCGGTATCTGCCAATGGTATTGGGTGGCCATTGCTGGACCCTGCTCGCCGTCCATTCGAATGTATTTACAGCTCCGGTATATACATATATGTGATCCGGATATCCTATTGATCTATCAAAATCAGGGTCCAGAGGAGCGCGGAAACGTATCCCACTGGACATGCGAAGAATATCAGCGATTCTGATTTTCGCTCTTAGATCATCTTCTATTTCCAGCCATTCTGGAATGGGTGCCGGTTGATCAAGTTCATAGATACCCTGTTTGATCAATATCCCCATTAATGTTGCTGTTAAGCTTTTGCCCATAGACCAGCTTTCCAGACTGGTATGCATATTCAGACCATCCCGGTATCTTTCTCCGACAATTTCGTTTTTATAGGTCACAATATAAGCAGCAGTAAGAGAAGCAGGATTACTGAAAGCCGTATCAATGGCTTGCTGTATGAGTTGGAGGTTGATACCCTCCGGTACGTCTCGTTCAGAGAGATCATCTCCCATGGGCCAGGTTTGAGAATCAGGATCGGGCAGACTGGATTGTATGTCCACCGGATCGAAATTAAGTTCATCTTTACCCTCCTGAAGGCAGATACATCCCTGGTCACCAAAATATTTAGCCGTCCGAACTGTCCCGTTGGGAAGGGTTATATGAACCGCCTTGTTCTCCATGTCCAGTTTTCTGTCAGATAGATAGGGCCTTACCTCATAGGGTGCTATAAAATATCCAATATTCTCTGCCGCAAATTCAAAATCCAGTCCTGTGATAAATACAGCGGAACAAAGGATCTTTGCAAATCCGGAGGCATGAAGCGACAAAGTATCTCCCGGAGGCGGTTCATAAGGTGTATCCAGTTCAAAAGAATCCGCACGGGCCAATATTTTATCCTGGAAAGAAGATCCTGAACTTTCTGATAAGCTATCAGAACTTCTTTGACAGGAAACACCCAGAATCCCCAGGGTTAAGAATATCGATATTATTGTTTTGTAATTCATTTTCGGAATATTTTGGTTCATGTCTTTATCAAAATATCAATAGCTGCTTATTCAGGTTCACCGTATATTCAGCCGGCATGTAATATCATATAATTTTCCCATTATTTAAAATATAGCCCATGGGAATTCTTTTTAAAATTTATATGTTAAATTTAATCTGAAACCCTGACAGGTGAAATATGTATTTTTCAATAATTAAAAATTTAATTTTTTTAATGTCTATTCTTAAAAAATCTATCTTTTTTACAAGCTTCGTATTTATCCTGCTTAACCTGAATTCCTGTAGGCAGGGGAAAAATCCGGATAATGAACCAAACCCCAGACTGCTTGAACTTAAAAAGGAAATATCTGAGGATCTGACCGGAAACCTACTCCCTTACTGGGCTGCTACCATGCCAGACACAATAAACGGAGGATTCTACGGGCGGGTAGATGCCAATGAGCAGGTATATCCCGATGCTGAGAAAGGTGGCATATTAAATGCCAGAATCTTATGGACCTTCTCTTCGGCTTACCGGGTTTTAAAAGACAGCACCTATTTTCATTTAGCTACTTATGCAAAGGAATATATTGTGAAACATTTTTTAGATGAGAAATATGGGGGAGCCTACAGGACGGTAACTATGAAGGGTGAGCCCGGGGATACGCGAAAGCACACATTGACAGAATCCTATTTTATATATGCCTTTGCTGAATATTACAGAGCGACAGGGGATCAGAATGCACTGGATATTGCAGTAGGGATCTTTGAATTACTGGAAAAATATGCTCAGGACAAAGAACTGAACGGATACTATGAGGTTTTTACCCGGAGCTGGGAGAGAAGCCATGACCTGTTGATTGGGGAAAATTCAACGGAGGATGAAAAAACGATGATCACACATCTTCACCTGGTGGAAGCTTACGCAGGATTATACAGGGTTTGGCCCGAAAAACGGATGGAAGAAAGGTTAAGGAATATACTTAATGTGTTTAAAGATAAAATAGTGGATAAAGAAACCTTTCATCTCATATATTTCCTGGACAGGAACTGGAATGCCACCACTCAAATTGACTCATACGGTCATGATATAGAAGGAGCCTGGCTTATCGTGGAAGCTGCCAGATTGCTGAAGGATCCCGATTTAGTAGAAGAGATGGAAAAATTGAGCATAAAGATCGCTGAAGCGGCCAGCGAAGGGATTGAGCCTGATGGAAGTATGTTGACTGAGAAAGATCTGTCGACAGGACATGTGGTTACCATCAGGTCCTGGTGGGAGCAGGCTGAATCTATAGTAGGTTATCTTAATACCTATGAAATCACAGGAGACGAATCATATTTAAATGTAGCATTTGGCAGCTGGAATTATATTAAAAACCATTTTATCGACAAGAATAATGGAGGGTGGTATGCTCTGGTATCAGAATCCGGTGAACCAGCAGGCAGGGATAAAGCCAATTTCTGGACCTGCCCTTATCATAATGGCCGAATGGGGATGGAAGTTATTGAGCGGATACATTGATTTGTGATGCTCAGAAATATGAAAGAAGTATATTAAATGATTTGTACAAGATAGAACCTGAGCGGATCTCATTTATACCAAAAAAGAGGGATCCAAGCACGGTACAAAATAAAGGTAACAAAATTATGATTTCTCACTTATATCAAAAATATAGCTGAAATTCATTTCTTAATAAAACTATAAAAATTTAGACCGGATTTAATCAAGAGAAATAGAATATTCATTAATTTCGAAAGCCGAACTATTGATTGCGAAATTCATTGAAGAAATAATTTATTAATTCGACATTATGAAAAAGATATCTATCATCACACTTTGCCTTGTGCTTATTTCATTGATTTTGGAAGCAGAAATAAAAGTCTTGATCATTGATGGACAGAATAATCATGTGGTCTGGCCTAAATCGACCATAATGATGAAGCAATACCTAGAAGAGACCGGTTTGTTCGAGGTAGATATCATGCGGACCCAATTTACCTGGAATGCGCAAAGGGAAAAAGATTTTTTACCCCTTGCCGGCGTTGGAGAAACCCAGAACCTGGATCAGCCTAAAGCAGATCCTGATTTTTCTCCGCATTTTGAAGCCTATGATGTTGTTGTCTCCAATTTTGGATGGAATGCAGCAGACCTGCCTGAAAAGACCGAGAAAAACCTTGAGAAATATATGTTAAAAGGAGGCGGATTGGTCGTGGTACATGCGGCTGATAATTCCTGGCCGGATTGGGAAGGATTCAATAAAATGATCGGCCTGGGTGGCTGGGGTGACCGGAATGAAAAAGATGGGCCATATGTTTATTATACTAATGAAGGCGAATTGGTCAGGGATGATTCAAAAGGCAGTGCCGGTGCACACGGACCTCAGCATAAGATCCCGATTACAGTCCGTGAACCGGATCATCCGATAACCAAAGGAATGCCTGAGAAATGGATTACCACAAAAGATGAATGTTATGCTATGCTCCGTGGCCCCGCCGAGAATATGACCATTCTGGCAACAGGTAAGGATATGTCAGGCAAAGCCCCGACTGACCGTCACGAACCAATCCTTATGGTAATTGAATATGGTGAAGGACGTGTATTCCACACTACCCTCGGACACGATGATTATTCTTGTGAGAGCGTAGGATTCATTATATCATTTACAAGAGGTACCGAATGGGCTGCTACGGGAAAAGTAACACAACCTGTCCCGGATGATTTCCCAACGGCCGGCAATGCGACAAGCCGTAAATTCAAACTGAATAAGTAAGCGGTCTCCTGTTTTGATAAAATGACCACCTTTTTCTGGCTTCCCGGCACCAGATCATGTTATGTCTGTGGAGTCTGATCCCCTTCTATATAATCCTTTATCTATGGTCAGGATTATAAATACATCCCTTTTAAAACCTTTAAGATATAAATATTAAAGATTCGAATCTGGGAATCACCATTTTCGAAGATCTGTATTCCCGGAATCCCTTAAGTTTGCTTTGCTAAATAATATTTTTTATTTTGAGCATACAAACACATTCCGGATTATATAATATTCCAATATCGAAAGATATTAAAGCAAATTCCGACCAGAATGAGCTTCACTTATAAACTTCACTACTTTAGAAAATAAATGTCTTTATGAAAACCTGCCCAAGTTGTCGACATAAAAACCCAATTGAAGCAAAATTTTGTTCCGGTTGTGGAACCAGACTTTCGCTTACCTGTACACACTGTGGAACAGAAAACAATCCGGAGGCAAAATTTTGCCACCAGTGTGGGAATAACCTGATTCAAGAACAAGCCAACATCAAAGGAGAGGGTAGAAAGGATTTTGCAAAAGGAAGTAAAGAAGCTGAAAGAAGACAGTTGACTATTCTTTTCTGTGACCTGGTTGGTTCCACGCCACTTTCTGAGCAACTTGATCCTGAGGATTACCGGTCGGTCATAACGAATTACCATGAGGTAGCTGAGCATGTGATCCGCAAAAATGGTGGTCATGTGGCACAATATCTTGGAGACGGACTTCTGGTATATTTTGGTTACCCGGAAGGGTTGGAAGACGCACCCAGGGCTAGCGTGCGTACGGGATTAGACATACTGAAGGCTATGGCTGAATCCAACAGGCAATGGAAAGCTGAAGGAAAAACTGAGGTGAATGTACGGATCGGAATTCATACCGGATTGGTCGTAGTCGATGATCACCTTGCCCTGGGAGAGGCTGTAAATATTGCAGCCCGTCTTGAAGGATTAGCGCCTGAAAACGGAATTGTTATGAGTCCCCAAGTCCATAAACTGGTATATGGTTGGTTCGAGGTGAAAAGCATTGGAAAGCATCCACTGAAAGGAATATCCGAACACATGGAAATCTTCCAGGTCCTGCATGAAAGCGATGCCATCACCCGTCTGGACGTAGCCAAAAAAAGGGGCTTGTCACCCCTTGTAGGTCGGAATAACGAGATAAACATCCTTACCGATCTCTGGGAAAGAGCAAAAAATGGAATTAACAATACAGTCGTACTTCATGGGGAAGCCGGCATTGGAAAATCAAGATTGGTGGACACTATGGAGGCCTTGATTGAAAATGATATGAATAGTAAGCTGGCAATTGCAAGAAGTTCTGCGTATCAGCAAAATAGTGCCTTTTACCCGATCATTGAGATGATTGAAAAGAATTTTTTGGATCTCGGAGTCCGGGATACATCAGAGGATAAGATCGAAAGATTAGAAAAACTGCTTATAGAATTGAGATTTGACTTAAAGACTTTTTTGCCCTTGCTGGCTGAATTCTTTTCCATTCCATCTGAGAAATATCCCTGGTTGGTTATGAGCCCTTTCGCTAAAAGGCAAAAAATCATGGAATGCATAACGCAATTGATCTTAGCAAAAGCAGAATTACAACCCCTGCTTTTCGTGTGGGAAGACCTGCAATGGACAGACGCTTCCTCCCTGGAATGGTTGAAACATTTCATTACACAGACCAATAGTAAAAATCTGCTTACCCTGTGTACCACCCGTCCGGGATTTAAAACTGAGTGGCAGAAAGGGTCTGATATAACAACGATCAATCTTCAGCGGCTGTCATCGGACGATATGATGGAGATATGCCACCACCAATCAAATGGCAAATCACTTCCGGATGACATTCTTGATCAGATCGCAGAAAAAACAGAGGGAGTCCCTTTATTCATAGAAGAAATTACCAAGACCATTATGGAATCAGGCCTGCTTATTGAGAAAGAAGATGGCTTTGAACTCACCGGCTCTATCGGTTCCTTGTCTATTCCTTCTACTTTACAGGACTCCTTGCTTGCCCGTCTGGACCGGCTCGATGAAGTGAAAGAGATCGTTCAGGTGGGATCGGTTCTGGGTCGTGAATTTTCAGCTGATATGCTGCATGCGATGGTCCCACACCATTCCGAAAACCTTGAAGCTTCCCTGTACAAACTAATAGATTTGGAAATACTGTATCAGGAAGGAAAAGATCACGAAAAGGTATATCAGTTCAAACACGCCCTGATCCAGGATGCAGCCTATGAATCCCTGCTGAAAAGGAAAAGACAGCAACTCCATAACCGCGTGGCTGATGTACTAGAAAACCAATTCAAGGACATTACAGGAATTCAACCAGAACTGGTGGCTCATCATTACACAGAAGCCGGGAAACCCCTTCAGGCAATCCCCTTGTGGTTAAAAGCCGGACAGATGGCCAGCCAGAAAAATGCAGCGCAGGAAGCAATTGCTCATCTCGAAAAAGGATTGGCTCTGTTGCATCACGTTCAAAGTGAAACAGATCGCAACAACCTGGAATTGGATTTTCGATTGACTCTTGGAGGTACTTTTGTGGTCTCTCATGGATTTCCCCATCCCAAAGTAAAAGAGACCTTTGACCAGGCCAGGGAAATAGCTCAAAAAATAGATGTAAATCCTAAATTGGCCCTCATCCTGCTAAATTTACTTTCCTATTATTTCAACACGGAGGATTATGCGTCGATGCGTAAAATATCTGATTATATCTGGCCTTTGACCCGGGATCCGGAAAACGGATATTGGTTTGAACTGGTGGTTAACCAGCTAACTGATGGGGCAATCATTAAAGGTGAATTCGAAAAGGCGAATAAAGGCTTTTCACGGGTTATAGATTTATTCAATCCGGATTTACCCTTTCCATGGGAACTGGCACCAAGCGGGTATATCCAGATAGGCGCCAAGGCCTGGCAAATGCTTTGTCTTCAGATAATGGGCTATATGGATCAGGCAAAAAAACTGTCCGATCAACATCTTGCCTATGCAAAAGATCATAAAGATTCAATGACCCTTTACCATATTTATACATTTCCTGCAATATATAGTTTGTACTCCATGGAATGGCAGGCTGCTGAAAGGGTTATGCAGGAATATTTGCCCATAGTCAGGAAGTTCGGAGATCCCATTTTTACACTCACTGCAGAGGTCTATTATTATATTGCCAAAGCATTCCAGGGAGACCAGGCATCTTTTGATACGGCTGTACAGCTTATTAATATCTGTTTTGATATAGGCTTTAAAGCCTTTGCGGTATCGATGGCGCCTTTTATCGCTGAACTCTTTCACCGCATCGAGGATCAGGAATCCGCTTTGGATTGGATCAAAAAGATCCTGGATCATATAAAAAAGACAGGTTCATGTATGAATATAGCTGAATTGTACAGGATCAAGGGCCTCTCGCTGCAGGCACTTAATAACCCGGATACTGAAGTTGAAGAGAATTTTAATCAGGCTTTAAAACTGGCCCGTAACCAAAAAGCAAAAACCTTCGAACTTCGTGCTGCTATGGCCCTGGCAATGCTTTGGGAAAAGCAGGGGAAAACAGGGGAAGCTTACGGATTATTGAAAGGAATATATGACTGGTTTAAGGAAGGGCATGACTCAGCTGATCTTATGGAGGCCAAAAAGATCCTGAACGAATTTAAGAAGCATTGATCCAATTTGCTCGTCAGAATTACAATATAAATACTGGATGTAAATAAGAAGAAAATAAAAGTAAACTAGGTCATCAGTCATCTGATATAACCTGAAGCTGTTGCCCGTCCAAAATCAGATAATATACGGTTTAGCAGGATAAATCAACTGCTCCGCGATTTTTTTTTCCTCTTTAAGAAAATCTGATTGAATTTAGTGTCAATATTTAATTGACATTAAATGTATAGATCGATAACATATATAATCTGCATATTTCTTCTTATCCCTTGCATAGTACGAAGTCAGACAATCATCCAGGGGAAGATTACTGACGATAAAAATAATCCGGTAATAGGTGCTAACATTTTCATTGAAGGAACCTATGATGGATCAAGCAGTAATCATGAAGGGTACTTCAAATTTGATTTCGATGGTAAAGGATCACAAATACTGATTGTAAAGTATATCGGCTATGAGGACATTCATCTTTCAATCGACGTTAGCAAAGATTCTCCATTATTAAATATTACTATGGTTGAAGCCACAAACCAGATGGATATGATTACAATAACAGCTGGATCATTTGAAGCCGGGGGGGAAAACAAAAGAACCATACTCAAGGAACTGGATATTGTTACCACCGCCGGGGCCACCGGAGATATTGCCGGTGTCCTCAATACCCTGCCGGGTACCCAGACAGTTGGGGAAGAGGGAAAACTATATGTTCGCGGTGGCGACGATTATGAGACACAAACTTTTATAGATGGGATGAGGGTCATAAATCCATATCATACCACAATCCCAAATACACCAACCCGCAACCGGTTCTCCCCATTTATGTTCAAGGGGACCAGTTTCAGTACCGGAGGCTATTCAGCTGAATATGGCCAGGGTCTGTCTTCTGCACTGATACTTAGCACAAAAGAAAAAGCAGACCAGACCAGAACAGATCTGACATTTATCCCATTTGGAGTTGAAGCGGCTCAATGTCTGTCTACTGATAAGACTTCGTTGGCTGGCAAAGTAGGGTATTTTAACATGCAACCATATTATGCTGTTATTCCACAAAATATTGATTGGGTGGATCCCCCTGAATCGGTGGATGCTAACCTGGTTTTCAGGAATAAAATCGGAAGATCGGGGATAATTAAGGCCTACGGGAATTATACCTGGTCCAATTCTCAAATGTATCAGTACAGCATTGATGATCCGGGGCAAAAGATCCCCCTTAAACTTGATAATCTATATGGATATTTCAATACCTCATATAAAAATTCCATAGGCAAAAAATGGTCATATCTAACCGGATTTTCTTACTCGATAAACCATGATGTATATTCATTTGATACAGCCAGGGTAAAGGATGAAACCTCCGGTGGTCAGTTGAAATTAGCTTTTTCAGGTGATATTAACAGTCATGTATCCGTAAATTCTGGGATGGATGTATTTCTGAGAGACAATGAATTTTCTTTTTCAAGTTATAGTGAGGAATTGATCAACACCTTGTCATTCAGAGAATGGATACTGGCAACCTTCCTTGAGGCAGATATTTATATCACCAGTGATCTGCTTGCCAGGATCGGTATCCGTTCAGAATATTCACGTCTCAACGGTGAATACGCCCTAGATCCCAGGATGTCCCTTGCATACAAATTAGGAAACAGGGCGAGTGTTTCATTTGCATATGGTTCATTCCAACAATCCCCAAATGAGGATCTTCTGCGGATTGTAAATGATCTGGGCAATGAGTCATCCAATCATTATATACTGAATTATCAATTCATTGATAAAGGAAAAACATTCAGGATTGAAGGATACTATAAACAATATAAAAACCTCGTCAAATACGACCCGGATGCCATGTATGATCCTTCAAGTTATTATAATACGGGAAGCGGTTACGCCAGGGGATTTGATATTTTCTGGCGGGATAGTTATAGCAGCTTCAAACACGTGGATTATTGGATCTCCTATTCATTCCTGGATACCAAAAGGGATTACAGGGATTTCCCCGAAAGGTCCATACCGATATTTGCCTCGAAACATAATATTTCGATTGCTTATAAGCAATTCTTTCCCAGGCTCAGGTCTTTCCTTAGCAGGACATATACGTATGCCTCTCCAAGGCCTTACAATGATCTGAATACAGTTGGCTTTAATATGGGCCGGACCAAAAGTTTTCATGATCTGAGTTTGACTTTGGCGCATATGCTTTCTGAAAACATCGGATTATTCCTGATGTGTACCAATGTATTTGGCACTAATAACATTTTTGGATATGAATATGGACAGACTATCAACGAGGATGGCCTCTATAATCGAAGGGCCATCATAACACCAGCCAAAAGATTTATTCTGATTGGCGTCACCATTACCCTGAGCAAGAAGGGAGTTATGAATCAATTAAGGTCATTATAAAACAAAACAAATCACAATTATGAGAACATTAACAGGATTATTAATCGCAATCATTTTAAATCCCTTATTTTCTTACGGTGAAAGCAATTACGAGAAAGCCATGAAAAAAGCTCTTGAGGGATTGAATCAAGCCACAACAATGGATGACCTCCGGCAGGCAGCCAATCAATTTGACCGGATCGGGGAAATTGAAAAAGACAAATGGCTTCCTCAGTACCATGCTGCCTATGCAAAAGTCATGATGGCTTCCATGGAGGAAGATCTGCAAAAGAAAGATCCGTTTTTGGATGCAGCCCAACTGAACCTTGATGCCATTGAAGAACTAGAACATGATGAGTCCGAAAGGTTGGCCCTGGAGGGTTTTTTGATTATGATCCGTATGTCGGTTTCATTAGACAGGGGCATGGAATTAGGGATGGATTGTGGTATGATTCTCAATCAGGCCTATACCCTCAACAACCAAAATCCGAGGGCCGTATTGATGCTCGGGCAATTCAAATTTGGTTCCGCTAATTACATGGGTCAGGATACTTCTGAACCGTGCGCCATGTTTGATGAAGCAGCGAAATTATTTGAGCAACCTGATAATGTCGGATCTGAACCATTCCAGCCTGCCTGGGGGCAGAATCTGGTTCATATCTTTAAGCAACAATGTCAAAACTAATATCCTCCATGCTGGTATTGACAGCTAGTCTGCTTTGAAAAATTGTCGGAGGATTATATCCTGATAATTATTAACAAATCTGGTTTTGATTTGGATTATATATCAGGATATATTCTTTTATCCGGGAAAGGTCTGCTATAATACTGTGTTAGCTGCCCCAACTTAGATCTGGATTATAATAAGTTCTTTGAAGGATACGTTATATACAGGTAGACATTCATATTTACAGGTAGACATTAATAATTTTTAATACAGCTATGAAACACTTAATTATCATTTGTCTCGTTTTGTGCTTCTATTCAGCACAGGCCCAATATTATTCCAGTGATCCCGAACTCAATCACTCTCTGGTTACGCTCGATGCAAATGCA
>CBDUCT010000072.1:0-11561 GCA_965365715.1 uncultured Cyclobacteriaceae bacterium
AAATATTTGCTTGTAAACAGTTCATTGGTAAAGGTAAATATTCCCCTGCCACCATGGAACCAACTCAGTTCACCTCCAAATGCAGGGTACAGGTCAGAATACAATACCATATATTCATATCCCGGTATTATTTTAGATCCCAGCTCCCCGATAGCATCGTAAACAGACTTATCCGTTTCATGAAATGAAGCTTCATCAGACGAAGATCCGGGACCTCTCAAGATCATACCACCACTGTTATGATAACTCTGTGCACCTGCGATATTCGGATGTTCCATAACGAAATTTGCTACAGCCCTGTTTTCCGGAACCGAGAAAGGGTATTTTAATGCACCTCTTTGAATATAATCGGGCTGCCAATCCCAGCCCCAGTCTCTGTTCGGATCATAATACCCACCAACCCGGTCCTCATTAACCATTCCATCTCCATCATTATCGAAGCCTTCGGAACCAAGGAATTCATATTGACCTGCCTCATCAGGATCCGCCCTTATCAACCATTTTGGATTATCAGGGTCAATTTTGTATCGTCCATTAGGATTTTTTCGCCGCATATAGGTTACATGTCCGTCTCCATTAATATCATCAAGACCATCCTCGTCTTCCAGTCCATCCCTGTCATCATCAAAGGGGATCATTCCTGAACGGGGCGTATTGGCCGTATTTGGTGCCTTCATATAATTATCACGTGCATCCGGATTTATCGTGGGAACTATATAAAACACTTTTTCTTTGAGTAAAGAATTGATGAAAGCATTTTCATTAAAGGATTCTAACAGGTACCAGGCTGTGTACAAACTAATCTCTGAACCCTGGATCTCATTGCTGTGAATATTACCATCTATATAAAAACCAGGTTTGTCTTCCGGTGATTTTGTTTTTGAATCGGTAATCTCAAGCACCCATATATCACGGCCTTCATATGACTTGCCAATAGAAGTTTTTCTGATCAGATCCGGATAGGCACTAACCAGTTCATCACAAATAGATGAAATTCCATCATAGGTATAATACCTGTTCCAGCTAACCTGGACTTTAGGATTCGAGGGTGTGCCTGCTGCCTTAAAAATATCCTCTACACGCTGTGCATTACTTTCCGGAATGGAGAAAACGGCACCGGATATGAGGAGTATATAAATGAGGTAAGTGACTTTATATTTCATTATAATTACATTATTTCAATTCAACTTCAATTACTACTATGCCTGTCTGCGGAGCGCCTGCTTCCACCTTAACGATTCCTTTTTCCCTTATTAACCAACTTAAATGATGGCCGCTATCTCCGTCCAATTTATCCAGTAACTGGATCGGGCGACCACTGATGATTTCCTGCTCATTGTCAAGTGTAAGATTAATTTTTGGTTTTTTAACCCATCTGGACTTAATGCCAATTTCACTTAAGGCAGGGAAATATCCACGGTTGTATATATCCACTTCAAGCCTGTATAAATTCTTACCTATACTTTCACTTTGAACATTGATAATTTCAATAACAGGTCGCTGAGATGATAACCAGACAATGAATTCATTATGTGTCCCGGAAATACTGTCCATCATACCTGCGGGTGGATTGTTCCTCACATAAGGATATAACCCACCTATTTCAACCTCATGATCCGGAAAGTCCGGATGCTGAATCTTTGTCCAGTCAAGAAAATATTCTTCCTGTAAAGTGCTGTCAGCCCATCTCATAAAATTGACCTCAGGATTAAATCCTTCCTTTTTCTTTTTAGAAGAATCCAGGGAATCAGGTTCTATCTTAATTTCGGGTATATAAAAGGCTGGTGTACCAAAGCTCAGCCGGCCATAATGAAAGTACGCCCATTGCATAAAACCTCCATTAGAAACCCTTGTTTCAGGGTGGCTTTTCTCCCCGCTTATCTCGTTATATTTTTTGGATATAAATGAATTGATCGTGGCATCAGATTCCAGGATGCTTGAAATTACCTGCTTCTCCGCATCTGATTTGTTGAATTGTTGTGGTGCTGAGAGGTTATCCGAAGGCCCAAAAGCCAGGACTGTAAAAACATTCCATTTATCATATAAGTAATCAAGAACCGCTTTAGTCTCTTTTTCTGATACCGGAAAATTTCCGGCACCTGGGTTGAAATGTTCAAATTTAAAGGGCAGGTTCTTGTTAAATATAATCCCACCGGGCCCATCCTCATTAAAGTTTTTATCCAGATCGTTGTCAATGCCCTCAGTGATCAGAATATATTGTCCTTTTTCTCCTTCTTTTTTATCAGCAGGGATCATTACTCTTTCATCGTCCGGGTGGGTGATCCAGGTTCCTTTAGGATCTTTTATCCTTAAAGAGGTAATCATGCCATCCTTATTCAGATCTTCATAAGGGTCCTCATTTAATCTGCCATCCCTGTCATCATCAGTTTCTCTTGAGTTCTTACTTCTCGTATATTTCAGATCACCGAAATACTGTTCCGAGGCATCAGGACTTACGTTTGGGATAATGTAGAAGGAAACGCTATCAAGCAGATTGCGGATACTGTCAGTAGTGCTTGAGGACAATAACTCCTCTGCAAACCTCAGGGATAATTCCGGTCCTGATGTATAACTACCATCTACACCCCCCAGTATCGCCAATCCTGGCTGATTCTTACTATTAATTTTACCGATCTCCAGGACCCAGATATCTTTACCTCCCTGGGTTTTTGTCAGCGAAATCAGTTTAGTGATCGAGGGATGTTTTGACTGAAGATCTTTCAGGGTCTGAGACATTTCCTTGTAGTCCCTGTAAGTGACCTGGCCCAGGACCATAGAACTTTTAAAATGCAGAAGTAAGGCAATACTTATGAAGAAGAAATATTTGTATTTTCTCATCGAGCTTATAAGAAGTTGAATTTTTAAAAAATCGGATCGTAATTGTCAATGATAATCCAATTATTTTAAAAATCACAGTTTAACATATTATTTCCAATTGGTGATCCCATAGGGAGCGGATTGGGATTAATTGGCTTGAATAGAGCGGGATTATCTTTGAACCTTTTGATGCTTTCCCGGGCATATAAAAGGTGTGCCTTTTCTGTTTCGCTTTTTTCCGATTTATACTTAGACTGAATCCAATCTTCAAGCTGGTAGATCCCGGCTAATGTGATAGCTCTGGTCTGTGTGGATGCCCTCGGATTTTCTGCCAGCCGGAACATCTGGTTTAGAAGTTCCATCCTTACGATCCGGTTGATCTCCCCGTAATAGGAGTTTGCATAAGTTTTTTTCCATGTAATACCGATCAGTTCAGTCAATACATCTTCAAAGCCTGGTAGGGTAGTCTTCCTGGATTTATATTCCACCATTCTTGATGCCCTTTGTGGATTCAGCAATAGCCTTATGGAAAAACTTGCTGAACTTTCCGCGGCTGAGAGAGGATCAAATGTTAACCCTGTTTTACCCTGAAAGTTTTCATTCGTTTGATTATAACCTAAGGCTTTCGGGGGCATTAGCTGTAGGAGGTTTTCAGGTACTTCCAGAAATTCGGGCTGAAGTGTTCGAAGAATAGCTTTTAATGCCATCTCCTGGTTTTCCGCAGGTATCATTTCTGTAATGAGCTGTCCATCTCCCTTGTGGGCATATGTATATAATAATCCTCCTATCAGTTTTGAAGCGGCTTCCAGCTGATACCGATGCATCAGATAAACCGGCACGATAACGTCTTCAAGAGAAGATAATGGAAAGTTCTCCGGTATGCTGTTCAGCCCCATGTTGTTTAGTGCAATCTTCCGGATTTCTATAATACGGTTTAATTCGTTGGCAGCGTTTGTGCTGTTATCCCATAAATGGGCAAAAGGATGAGCACTGCCTTCAGGTCGTGAATCTTTATCGGAAATATAATATAATTCACTATCTAAAATCTCCCGAATGGTCCGGGATAAATATTCATCTTCATTTCCATTGGAAATACCATATCCATATCGAATAGCCATTTTATCCCATTCCCCGATCTTTGTGTCATATGCTTCAGAGAGGTCAATCTCGCCCTGTTCATCGAGCTTTACCAAAGGATGGGGATAATCCATTACCGATGCCCTGTTCTGAACACTGGCAGCATAATTATGCGCCAGTCCCAGGGTATGACCTACTTCATGGGCCGAAAGTTGTCGGATCCTGGCAAGAGCCATTTCCCTCGCTTCAGTAAGATCAACATTGTCATCATGATATGGGGACAGCAATCCCTTAGCAATCAGAAAATCCTGTCTTATTCTCAGAGAGCCCAGTGAAACATGACCCTTTATAATCTCACCTGTTCTCGGATCTATAACGGAATGGCCATATGACCACCCTCTGGTAGATCTATGAACCCATTGTATAATATTATATCTGACATCCATGGGATCAGCACCTTCCGGCAAGATCTTGATCTGGAAAGCATTCGTAAAACCGGCTGCTTCAAATGCTTCATTCCACCAGGATGCACCTTCCAGCAGTGCAGACCTTATGGGCTCCGGAGCGCCTGGGTCAAGGTAATATACAATCGGTTCCACAGGTTCACTGATATCCTTGTCCGGATTCTTTTTCTCTAATCTATGCCTGACAATAAATTTCTGATCAATCGGTTCAGTAAATGGAACTGCATAATCGAAGTATGAAATTTCAAAATAACCGCTTCTAGGATCATATTTTCTCATTTTATAACCTGGATCGGGAAGTTTTACCAGCGAATGCCTTTGGCGCACTGTAATTAATCCGGGTGTGGGTACAACTGACCGCACGTAATACCCCTTTGCCTGCCCTGTAAATGTGAGTATTGCCTCGACGATGGTATTTTCCGGGAAGCTTTTTAGTTTATCCTGATCTATACTCGATCTTGAGATGTCTACCTTGTAGTTACCCTGGTCCATCCTGCTCAGGGTTCTGCTTACATTATGTGTATCGTTGAGAAAAAAATTCGTAGCATCCACAATATAGCTGTTAAGGCGTTGATCCGCAATGTCAAAACCCCATAGAACGGATTGGGCAAATGACTCGTTCACTGCCTTTTCTTCATATTGATTTTCAGATATCGCCCTGTACTTATAATTTGGTTGAACCATCAAGACCTTAGGGCCATTTTTTATGAATTTAACCACTCGGTTCTGTCCGAACTGACCCCGGTCAAGACCAATATCATTGGAACCGATCCCGGCTGCCAGTGAATTGATATACAGAAATTCAACATCCAGTTTATCAATCTCAAGCCAGACTTTCCCGGTATTATTATCCCAATACAAGTTAAAGAAGCCTTCCAGCCTCTTCATTTTGTCGAGCTGTATTTTGTGTTGAGTTTCCTGATTAGTTGCCAAAGGTGCCGGCTGATTCGTTTTACATGAAAAGGTTGCGATCAGAATCAAGAGGATAATTATGTTCTTCATAATGCACGTTTTTCTAGATTATGCAATAATAATCATGAAATTCAATTCGTCTTTTCTTTTTTGAAGTTTTTAAATTAAATCCAGGTACAATGCTGTGTATTTTTGATTTTTAGTCATTTTTGCAGTATGATAAAGATTGGTGACACACTCATATCTGATGATGTTCTCCTGGAATATTTTGTATGTGATATCGAGAAATGTAAGGGTGCCTGTTGTGTTGAGGGGGATCTTGGAGCGCCATTGGATGAAGATGAACTGGAAGAACTTAAGAAGAACTATAATGGGATTGCTTCTTACCTGACTGAGAAAGGAAGGCGTGAGATCGAAAAACAGGGTTTGTATGTGTATGATTTTGAAGGGGATTATTCCACGCCAACTATTAATGGCAAGGAGTGTGCTTATGCGATATATGATGAAAAGGGGATCCTGAAATGTGGCATTGAATTGGCCTATGAAAATGGGAGATCTGATTTCATTAAACCCATATCCTGTCATCTGTATCCGGTACGGATCAGTAAGAATGTGACTAATACAGCCGTAAACTACGATCAATGGCATATATGCAATCCTGCATGTATTCTTGGCCGTGAGTTGAAGGTCCCTGTTTACAAATTTTTAAAAGATGCATTGATCAGGAAGTTCGGAACAGCGTGGTATGATCAATTGGAAGCTTACGCCCTTGAGATAAAAAACTCAAAAGACAAATAATTCATTGAAAACCAGATTATCCTGAGAATTATAATTCCTTCCTTGTAGGGTAAGGATTCAGAATCTAGAGGCCTTTAAAATCAAAATCATCAAGAAAAGCAGTGGTGAACTTTCCTGATTTAAAAGTTTCATCATCCATTAACCTCAGGTGAAAGGGGATGGTGGATTTTATTCCCTCGATAACGAATTCTTCCAGTGCTCTCTTCATCCTCATGATCACTCTTTCCCTTGTCGTGGCCGTTACGATCAGTTTAGCGATCATGGAATCATAATTTGGCGGTATAGTATAACCCGTATAAACATGGCTATCCACCCTGACACCTCTTCCTCCTGGGAAATGACAGGTTGTGATCTTTCCTGGACTTGGCCTGAAGTTATTCCCAGGATCCTCCGCATTAATACGGCATTCCATAGCATATCTTTTCGGGAACCTGTTTTCTTTGTGAATTGGCAGGCCAGCAGCTACGGTTATTTGATCCGCCATAATGTCTGAGTCTGTAACCTGTTCTGTAATCGGATGTTCTACCTGGATCCTGGTATTCATTTCCATAAAATAGAAATTACCATGTTTATCCACGAGAAATTCGATCGTGCCTGCTCCTTCATATCCAATGGCCGATGCACCTTTTATTGCGGCATCACCCATCTTTGTACGGAGTTCATCCGTTACGACAGGAGAGGGTGTTTCTTCGACCAGTTTCTGATGCCTTCGTTGTATGGAACAATCCCTTTCTGATAAATGACAAACTGTGCCCTCACTGTCACCAATTACCTGGATCTCAACATGCCGGGGTTCCTCAATGAACTTTTCAAGATACAGCCCATCATTGCCGAAGGCATTCTTAGATTCAAGTTTGGCACCATTCCAGGCTTTTTCGAATTCATCCGGATTGTTAACGATGCGCATTCCTTTTCCACCACCTCCGGCGGTGGCTTTCAGCATAACCGGATACCCTATTTCCTTGGCAATTTCTTTAGCCTCCTCAATATCGTCTAGAAGTCCTTCGGATCCCGGTATGGTAGGTACACCAGCCTTTTTCATAGTTTCTTTGGCGGTAGCCTTATCGCCCATCCTGTTGATCATGTCAGGAGATGCCCCGATAAATTTAATATTGTACTCCTGGCAGATTCTGGAGAACTCTGCGTTTTCTGCCATAAATCCATATCCGGGATGAATAGCATCAGCGTTGGTAATTTCAGCTGCTGCAATGATGTTCGGAATACTCAGGTATGATAAGTTACTGGGGGGAGGACCAATACAGACAGCTTCGTCTGCAAACCTGAGATGCAAACTCTCGGCATCAACAGTCGAATATACAGCTACCGTTTTAATGCCCATTTCCCGGCAGGTCCTTATGATCCTGAGGGCAATTTCTCCTCTGTTGGCTATTAAAATTTTCTTAAACACAGTCTTTTATTTAACCTTAAGCTTTAAAATTATGAAGGATCAACCAGGAATAGAGGTTGATCGAATTCAACAGGTGTGGCATTATCCACCAGTATTTCAACAATGGTGCCTGAGATCTCGGCTTCTATCTCGTTGAAAAGCTTCATGGCTTCTATAATGCAAACCGTTTGACCAGGTTTAATCTTGTCGCCTGGTGCAACAAATGATGGTGATTCCGGATTAGCGGCCGTATAAAAAGTCCCAATCATGGGTGACTTGATCTCCTTGAGGTTACTTGCCGGTTTGGGCTTTTCTTCTGTAGCATCTGTTTTAATTTCAACAGTTTCGGAAACTGTGCCCGCAGCAGGTGTGTTTGCCGGAGAATTTGTTGGTGAAACCATTATTTCACCGCTGTTAACGCTAATATCAGGACTCTTTTTTACAGATATCTTGAAATCAGTAGTCTCAATATTTACCTCATTTAATTCAGATTGTGAAATAAAATCAATAAGGTCTCTGATCTCTTTAATTTTCATCTTTTAATCATTTAAAATTACAACCCAGTGCCATGTTACCCAACCGGGTATTACAGGCTATCTGGTGGATTCTTAATAATTATTTTTTTCAGGATCTTCAGAATATTGCTTAATCATTAATAATCGCATCCTGCTATTTTTATTTAACTCTTTCAGAATATGTCCGTGTTCTTGTATCTACCCTTATTTTCTCATTCTCATTGATAAACAGAGGCACCTGTATTATAGCCCCGGTTTCCATAGTGGCTGGTTTGGTAGCATTTGTTGCTGTATCCCCTTTAACACCAGGTTCCGCATAAGTAATAGTTAATTCTACGAAAGGTGGCATGTCACAACTTAATGGTGTCTCTGTTTCGGCATGGTATAATATCTCAACTTCCTGGCCATCCTTCAGAAGATCAGCATTTTCAATGAAATCTTCCTGGAGTGTTACCTGTTCGAATGAATTGCTGTCCATAAAGTGATATCCCATGTCATCTTTGTATAGAAATTGATGAGGTCTTCTTTCGACACGGGCTGTTGTTACTTTTACCCCGGAATTAAAGGTGTTTTCTACTACCTTGCCGGATTTCAAATTCTTAAGTTTGGTTCTAACAAATGCAGCACCTTTCCCTGGTTTTACATGTTGAAATTCTACTATGGTATACAGGTTGTTATTATACTCGATGCACAATCCATTACGAAAATCAGCAGTTGTTGCCATTCTTTCAAAAATTTAACTCCCCAAATATAAGATTTTAATAATTAATAAATAAAATATCTTCTTAATAGAAAAATTTCAGAGATCTTATTTGTATGGTACATACAATTTTAATGTTAAAAGGCTTATACAGAATTATACTGTATAACTAAAAAATCCCGTCTGGTGACGGGATGCGGATCATTATTCTTCTTCCTTGTCTAATACTACTTTACCCTTGTAGTACAATTTACCTTCTGACCAATGTGCCCTATGATAAAGATGCGGCTCATCAGTTGTTGGGCATATTGCAATAGTTTTTTCGGTTAATTTCTTGTGCGTTCTACGCTTATCCCTTCTTGATTTAGAAATTTTTCGTTTTGGATGCGCCATTTTTTTATTTATTTAATTATTCCTTAATTTTTTTAATGCTTCCCATCGGGGATCTATCTCCTTTTCCCGGTTTTCAAGATCCTCGTCATTTGATGAAAAATACAGTTCTTCATCTGTCTGTTCTTCACTCTGGTACCTTGGATGAAGTTTTTTCATGGGGATCGCCATAGATATAAATTCAAAGAAGAAATGTGACAAACCAATGGATTGCCGATCCTTTGCTATCATTTCTACCTCATCATCTATTTCCCTGTCTTCATCACCAAACTTATATATCATCCTTCTGTTTATATCAACTGGATGGTCAAATTTATCGAGTGAACGATCACATTCTAGTTCTACAAATCCCTTGATATTAAAGTTGGCTTCGATGAAGCCATCGGTTTTTCGAAGTACCACTAAACAATCAAAAGAACATTTTTCTATTTCACTTTCTTTAAAGTGTTGAAAAAAAGAAGGCTCTATTTTATACTCAAATTGATATTCCTGGTTCTTTAGGTTGACAATATCAATACAGTATTTTGTAAGACCGCTCATTTTTCCAAATAGAAATTGGCTTGCAAAAATAAGAATATTATTAAATAAAAAGAATTGAACCTCAAATTTTCTGGCAGAAATTCATGGTTAAATTGTAAGCTTATCCTTCATTAAGTTCTTCTGCCACAGGTTGCCTGATCTTAAAAATGTCTTTGGCAAGATAAATTGCTGATCTCATAGAGATCTCGCTTGCAAGGTTTTTACCGGCAAGATTATATGCGGTACCGTGGTCAGGTGAGGTACGTATGACCTCAAGTCCGGCGGTATAATTCACTCCAATCTCAAAGGATAATGTTTTAAAAGCAATAAGCCCCTGATCATGATACATTGCCAGTATGCCGTCAAAGTTTTTATATTGTGCAGCTCCAAAAAAGCCATCTGACGGATAAGGGCCATATATCAAATGCCCTTTGTTCTTAAATTCTTCTATAACAGGTTTTATAATTTCCTGTTCCTCTTTTCCAAGCAGTCCATCGTCTCCTGCATGCGGATTTAATCCCAGAACAGCAACTTTTGGTTTGGTTATGCCAAAATCATTCTTAAGGGAATTAATAAATATTTTTAATTTGGCGGATACGTTTTTGCTAGTTATCTGAGCGGGGACGTCTTTTATTGGGAGATGGGTTGTAACAAGACCAACCCGGAGGCTTTCCCCGACCATCATCATCAGACTATCTTTTTTGCCACTTTCTTTGGTGATATATTCAGTTTGTCCTGGGAAGTTAAACTGATCGCTCTGAATATTATTTTTATTGATAGGTCCGGTAACTATGGCATCTATTTTTCCTTCCTTCAAATCCTTTACAGCACGCTCAAGTGCTTTAAAGGCATAATTTCCACCCTCCTTAGTAGATGTGCCGGCATGGATCTCTGCCATTTCGTTCCAGCAGTTGACGACATTGATCTTTTTATAGTTAAAATAATTATCCCTTACCTGAGAATAATTGAAATCCTCAATCCCAAGATTTTTTCGGTAATAGGATAATATCTTGGTCGAGCCATATATAACAGGTGTTATTATATTAATTATGCGGGAATCTAATAAGGATTTAATGATGACCTCAGGGCCAACTCCATTAATATCACCCAAAGAAATTCCTATTATGGGCTTATTACTTGATTTTCCTTTTTTACTTTTTTCCATTCGGTTAAATTGAAAAGTAACTTTTCATTTTGCTCAAATCTAGTTACCTTTTTAGCCTTTAACAAGAAAATAAATATTGGAATTAATAAAATGTCAAAACAGGTTTTTTGCCCTGGCATTTATTTAACCGCATGAAAGTATCACCAAAAAAATATCTGGGACAGCACTTTCTGGTCGATGAGAACATCGCATGCAGGATAGTGGATGCATTTTCTCCCGAGGCTGGTCAAAAAGCACTTGAAATAGGCCCGGGAACTGGTGTATTGACCAGGATCCTTCTGGATAGATACGGTGATAATCTGGTCATGATAGACATAGACAAGGAGTCTACGGCCTACCTGAAGAAAAAATTCCCCAAGTATAGCCATAATATTTTACAGGGAGATTTTTTATCAATGAGCCTGGCAAAATTGCATAATGGACCCATTAGTATCATTGGGAATTTTCCATATAATATTTCTTCACAGATCTTTTTCAGGGTCCTGGAAAACCGAGATACTGTCCCTCTTATTGTAGGAATGGTTCAGAAGGAAGTTGGAGAGCGGATATCAGCAGGTCCGGGTAGCAAAACATATGGAATACTTTCAGTCCTTCTTTCGGCCTTTTATGATATTGAATACCTTTTCACGGTTGAGCCAGAGGTATTTGATCCGCCCCCAAAAGTTAGATCATCTGTTCTCCGATTAACCCGAAATAAAACCATTCAATTACCTTGTAATGAGCCTTTTTTTACTAGAATTGTAAAACTTGGATTTCAAAACCGTCGAAAGACGTTGCGTAACGCTTTAAAATCTCTAAATTTGCCAGAAGAAATTCA
>CBDUCT010000073.1:0-11556 GCA_965365715.1 uncultured Cyclobacteriaceae bacterium
TGGATTGATAGGGTAAGTCTGATAGCCAGCATCAGTCAATTTTCTGAATATAATATTGGCTGCATCAGGCTGCCCTGAGGATACCCCGGTGACTGCAATTATTTTTAATTCCAGGAATTCTGATATCTTTTCGGTATGGTTCATATGGCTTTAAAAAATCAAACCAATTTACACAATTCGGGAAACTTTTAATGCCTTTTTATTCCAGATCTTAAATGCGATATCATTATAATTTTAGGAAAATTTATACTGTTTAACCCTTCTTCAGATAAACATGTATTAAAACGATTAACAGGAGGAATTTATCTTTTATTCAGGATCACAGTTTTTAAAATAATTGTAACTTCGCTGTCTATAAAAAAATAAGCTCTATGAAGCGCACTGTTTTACTCCTCTTATTTATATTAGCCCTTAGTGTATCCTACGCCCAGAAAAACTTCCCAATTAACGGGATCACAGATCCAAGGCCATCAACCTATGCATTTAAAAATGCGATTATTTTCGTCGATTATCAGACGAAAATAGAGAATGCAATCTTATTAATAAAGGATGGATCGATCCTGGCAGCAGGATCAGATATCCAAATTCCTAAAGATGCCACCATATTTGACCTGAAAGGGAAATATATATATCCCGGGTTTATCGACATATATACCAACTTTGGAATGCCGGAAACAAAAGGTGGTCAGTCCTCATTCAGTGGTTCTACTCAATTTATCTCGAAAAATACTGGACCATACGGCTGGAATGATGCGATAAAATCAGAGTTTAACGCCATTGAGGCGCTGTTGTTTGATGAAGATCTTGCACAGAGTATGCGTAAATCCGGGATAAGTACAGTACTAGCCTTCCGCCCGGATGGTATAGTCAGGGGTTCTTCCGTTCTGCTAAATCTTTCCGATGATCCGATACAGGAGAATATTGTCCTTGAAAGGGCCGCAGCGCATTATTCCTTTAAAAAGGGCAGCTCTACCCAGGCATACCCCAGTACATTTATGGGGGGTGTAGCTTTGCTGAGGCAAACGTATTATGATGCTCAATGGTATGCCTCTTCCTTAAATAAATCACAAACCAATGTTAGCCTGGAAAATTTCCTGGAATTGCAGCCATTCCCACAAATTGTTGAAGTATCCCAGAAGTATGAACTCCTGGTTGCAGATGAGGTTGGTGATGAATTCGGCAAGCAATATATCATTAAAGGGAATGGAGATGAATACCAGCGGCTCGACGAGATCAAAAAAACAAATGCAGCCCTGATCATTCCGGTTGATTTTCCGAATGCCTTTGATGTGGAGGATCCTGATAACCTCCTTCAGGTATCCCTGAAGAATATGAAGCACTGGGAGCTTGCCCCAAAGAATCCTGCTTATCTTGAATCAGCGGATATAAACTTTGCTTTCACTATGAAGGGGCTAAAAAGTAAGGATCAATTCCTTCAAAATATAAGAAAGGCAATAAAATATGGACTTTCAGAAAAACGGGCATTGCAGGCCCTTACTGTCACGCCTGCCAAATTACTGAAGGCTGATAAGGCCATAGGGACCCTGTCTGCCGGGAAAATGGCAAATTTCATTATAGTATCGGATAGTGTATTTAAAGAAGATGCCATCATTTATGAGAACTGGGTCAGGGGAAACAGGTATATTATTAATGATCCGGACATACCTGATTATCAGGGTGAATATGATCTTGAAATCGAAAATAACAACTATACCCTTAAGATCTCCGGAAAATCAGGGAATCAAAAAGCAACTGTACAGTTGAATGATACATCGAACTTAAAGGTAAAGTCAAATTTTTCCAGAGACAGGCTTACCTTGTCATTTATACTGGATGATGGAATTGTATATCAACTTTCAGGATGGCGAGTTGAAAATGGGTTTAAGGGAAATGGCAATAAAAGTGACGGAACCCTTATTTCATGGCAAGCCACCTACTCAAAAGACATTGAAGCCGTTGCCGACAAAGAAAAAAAGAAAGACGAAATTGAACTTGGCGAGATCATATATCCTTTTGCAGCCTATGGATGGGTCAATAAGCCTCCACAGGAAACCATAATCTTTAAGAATGCAACAGTCTGGACAAACGAGGAAGATGGTATCCTGCAAAATATGGATGTTCTGGTATCAGGTGGTAAGATCAGGGAACTAGGGAAAGATCTTCAGGATCCCGATGCCAGAGTTATCGATGCCTCCGGCAAGCATTTAACCAGTGGGGTTATCGATGAGCACTCTCATATAGCTCTTAGTGCTGTAAATGAGGGAACCTCTGCCCTTGCATCGGAAGTCAGGATGAAGGATGTCCTGAATCCGGAAAGCATGAGTATTTACAGGCAGCTGGCCGGAGGAGTGACGGCTTCTCAATTATTACATGGCTCCGCCAATCCAGTCGGTGCACAATCGGCCATTATAAAGCTTCGGTGGGGTGCTGGTGCAAAGGATCTTTTAATCGATGGAGCCGATCCCACGATAAAGTTTGCCCTGGGAGAAAATGTAAAACAATCGAACTGGGGGCCGTCATTCAATGTTCGCTTCCCTCAGACCAGGATGGGTGTCGAACAAGTATATATGGATGCCTTCTCAAGGGCTAAAGCGTTTAAGGAGGAATGGGAAAAGTATGACAATCTAAGCAGGAAGGAAAAGGAAAAGGCGACACAACCCAGAAGAGATCTCCGTCTTGAAGCACTTGCTGAGATCCTGGATTCAAAGCGATTTATAACCTGTCATTCTTATGTTCAGTCGGAGATCAATATGCTAATGCATGTTGCTGACCATTATGGTTTCAGGGTGAATACGTTCACACATATACTCGAAGGATATAAAGTGGCCGACAAGATGAAAGAACATGGTGCGGCGGGCTCGTCTTTCTCTGACTGGTGGGGTTATAAGTATGAAGTAAAGGATGCCATACCTTACAATATGGTTTTGATGCATAATGAAGGGGTATTGACAGCAGTAAACTCCGATGACGCAGAAATGGCCAGGAGACTGAACCAGGAAGCTGCAAAGGCTGTTAAATATGGAGATATGAGTGAGGAAGATGCCTGGAAGATGGTTACCCTGAATCCGGCAAAGATGTTGCACCTGGAGGAAAGAATGGGAAGTATAAAGGTGGGTAAGGATGCGGATATCGTTATATGGTCAGATAATCCCTTGTCAATCTATGCAAAGGCTGAGTTGACAATGGTAGATGGAGCTATTTATTATGAATTGCAAAAGGACAGGGAAATGCGCGAATGGGTAAATCAGGAAAAAGCCCGGTTGGCGGCAAAAATGATGGAGGAAAAAGAGAAAGGTATGCCTTTATCCACCCCGGTAAAGCAATCCCAAAGGCACTGGCATTGTGATGATATCGTGGTTTATGAATAAAAAATCAATGAATATAAAATATAAACACATGAAATATATACTTGGATTTCTTTTTAACTTCCTGATCCTGCAATTAAATGCACAGGTACCTGCCCCGGGCGGTGCCCAGGAGAAACCCATTGCTCTTATGAATGGGATCCTACATATAGGGAACGGGGAGCTTATCGATAACGGCATTATTACCATACATGATGGAAAGATCTCCTCCGTAGGAGATGCAAGAGCGGTTAAAATAGATCTGACCGAGTATGATGTGATCAATGTGTCCGGGAAACATGTTTATCCTGGTCTCATCCTTGCCAATTCTACGCTTGGATTGGTGGATATCAACTCTGTCCGGGCTACCCGGGATTACCAGGAGGTCGGGGAATTCACCCCGAATGTACGGTCAGTAATCGCTTATAATACAGATTCTGAAGTTATACCCACTTTTCGGTTTAATGGGATACTTCTAACCCAGGTTGTACCCAGAGGGGGAATAATATCCGGGACATCCTCTGTTATGGCCCTGGACGGCTGGAACTGGGAAGATGCTGCCTATGCCCTGGATGGGGGAATACATATTTACTGGCCCGCTTATTTAAGTGCACCAAAATGGTGGCTTGGGGAGACCGACTGGAAAAAGAATGAAGATTATGATACAAAAACCCGGGAAATAGAGGAATTTCTTCAGAATTCATGGTCCTATGCTCAGCAGGAAGATCCCGAAGAGGTGAATCTAAAGATGGAAGCCATGAAGGGGCTTTATGAGAGACAGAAAAAGATGTATGTTCATGCAGATGGGAAACGGCAGATCATTGAGAGCGTGCAGATGTTGAAACGCAATGGGATACATGATATCGTTGTTACCGGTGCGTCTAATGCTTATTATGTAATGGATTTCCTGAAAGATAATGATATCCCTGTTCTCCTGAACAAGGTGCACAGGTTACCCGAATTTGATGAAGAAGATGTTGATATGCCATTTAAATTACCGGCTTTACTGGTCAAAAAGGGGATAACGGTTGGATTGATACATGATGGTAGCGTCCAGAGCTCAAGAAACCTGGCTTTTTATGCCGGAACAGCAGCAGCCTATGGTTTGGAAAAGGAAGAGGCTTTAAAACTGGTAACCTCCAATCCGGCTAAAATACTCGGTATCGAAAAAACCACCGGCACCCTTGAGCAAGGCAAGGATGCGAATATTGTAGTATCCGGAGGAGATTTGCTGGACATGCGTACTAACAAACTGGAACATGCTTTTATCCGGGGCAGGGAAGTAACGCTTGAAGGGAAACAGCAAATGCTATATGAGCGTTACAAGGAAAAATATAAGCAATAAAAAAATCCCGTCTTCCTGGATTTGATCAGGCCTGACGGGATTATCGGATACTGTCTGTTTGTTGAAGTATGAACCAGTTAAAACAGCTAGATTATATTTTTAATTACAGAAATCGGTGTAAGCAATTATCCAAATTGGATTCAGTTTGTTTTCAATTTCAGCGGATGTTCCTAATAGCTGACTCAGATCAGTGATAGTGTACATATAGTTTAATGTCGGTGCCCATGTTCCATCCGGATTGGTAAACTCAGTGTTGTGTGTATATGAACAGGGAACACCTGATTCCGGTTTCGTGCTGCTAAAGTATAAACTTACTTTATTCATGGGGTACCCATCGTTCATCTGGAAATATACATAGGCAATATTATTTTCAATCATTACTGTAACCTGACCCTGGATCTCGGCACCCTCGATATCATCCTTCATAATTGGCAGGCGGACCAATGTCTCATTCGTTATTTCATGCGCATATCCCCAGCCCCAATCAATAATGCCTAGATCTTCGAAGCTCACGGAATTGGCCACATCAACGCTGGGACTTCCAAATGCATAGCTACAGTTAACAATACACGACTCATCATCTACCGGTTTTTCCTCCTCGCATTCCTGCAAGCAATAGTCAATAAAATACCTTTTGAAAATACTTCTGGTATTTTTGCCTTCCTCTTTAGCCACTGCAAATGTCTTTCGGTAATGGTTTGAATTACCATGGGTATTCAAAATTGCAAATGCTATTACAGACAGGCAGTCACCACCTGTTAAATTGAAATCTGCCATAGGAATCTCGTACAGATATTCCATGGTGCTGCTTGAATGTTCAACAGGCAGGATTATTTTTCGATAATTACTGTAAAACCTTGTATCAGGATCCGGATCTTGATTTTCAATCATAAGAACAAGAAAAGTACGATGCAGTGAAAACCCCTCGGAGGATTTATACTTAACAGTTAGAATATCCTTCGAGTTATTAATTGTAACAGCTCCCACATTTTTATACCTGTAGGCCATCATTTGAATTTCCTGAGATTCTCCACACGCATCTGTTTCCATCGCTATTCTGGCTGTGGAATTCAGTAATACTTCTTCAGCATCTGATATGAATTCTTCAATTTCCTGCCTGTCACGATCATCCTGAAGGATCTCATCATCCTCAGGCTGACAAGCGTAAACAAGAATTAGTAGTAAAGTAAATAGTCTGGTTAATCTAGCTGGCGATCTCATATTTTATTTTATTACATTTTACATTAATTAAGGGTATTCTTTAGTGCTGTGAAAACTATAGGTTATTGACCGATTCTTTGTTTATCATTCACAGAAATCCACATAGGCAGCAAGGTAAAGTTTTTTGTTGCTATTATTGGTCGGGTCATTGGCATCACCACTTTTTGCCATAATTTCACTCACGTTTTCAATCATATAAGTATCTGTTAATGTGGGCTGCCCTGTTCCATCCGGGTTAGTGTATGTTCTTTCAAAGGTATAGTCGCACGGGATACCTGATTCCGGTTCAGCATGGCTGAAATAGATGCTGATCTTATTCATTGGATATCCATCATTCATCTGGTAGTATACATAGGCTATATCATTATCGATCATCACGGTAACCTGCCCGATAATTGATGCATTCTCTGAATCATCCTGCTTTATTGGTAAGCGGAATAAGGTCTCATCTTTGATCTCATGTACATATCCCCATCCCCAATCCGTAATACCTAGATCTTCAAAGCTAAATGATTTGGCGACATCCACACTTGGGATTGCAAATCCGTAATTACATAGCACTGCGCATACCTCAGGCTCAGGCTCAGGCTCTGGTTCTATTTCCGGGACAGGGCACTCCTGTAAGCAATATTCAATGAAGAAATCACGAAATCTAAATTTATCAGAATTTTGCTCCTGACGTGCAAATGAGAACATTGTTCTTCTCCAATCGCTATTTTGTTCTCTTACCATAGCTATGGCAATCATAGAAACACATTCAGTTTCTTCACCAAGCAGGGATTTTGGTATTTCATAAAGATATTCCGAAACATTTGACTCATGTTTGAATGAAAACATCACCTTACTGTATTTATCTTTATTAAAAAGGTCTTTACCCATTATCATATTCTTTTTTTCAAGAATAAGGACAAGAATAGTCCGGTCCAGGACGATCCCTTCGCCGGCCTCGAAATTAATCAGTAATGATTCATTTGAATTTGAAATAATCGCTTTTCCCACCTCATTATACCTGAAATGCTTAAGTGATAATTCAAGCGGATCACCACATAGTTCTATATCTTCCATAAGCCGGGCAGAAGGATCCAGAAAAACCTCTTCTGCATCTGCAATGAAGCTTTCAATTTCCAGCTGATCGGGATCATTTTCCATGAATTGTTCCTCTTCCGGCTGACAGGCAAATAAGACTATAAATAAGATGGGCAACAGTCTGGTTAACTTAGCTAGCGATCTCATATCTATTTGGTTTAATTTCTTTCATTGACATATAGGATAATCCTATTGCTGTGAACATTTTAATCCAGGTAATGGTTGGCTGTGATCAATCTCTCCCTTCCCTTGTATATGCTACAAAAGCCTAAAAAGTAACCAAAAATATAAATAAATTAATTTAATATATAATTATATAAAGAAATATGGTGAAATTTAACCGGATTATGGCATCCTGATTGGATAATTTGGCTAAAATTAAATGCTGATTTTTTCGAAATAAGGGATAGTATTACCCTATTTAATAGCCAATCACTAATTTAGCATATTGATCTCATTATGATAATTTATTAGAACATGAAAAACATCCATCTAATCCTTTCATTATTTATATTAAGTTATTCACTCCAAGCCCAGGACCGCTCTGTCGGAAGTTCTCATGCAACCCGTTCTGAAGTCATCGCCCAGCATGGTATGGCTGCCACCAGTCATCCGCTGGCCACCCAGGTTGCACTGGACATTTTAAAAAAAGGTGGTAATGCTATCGATGCAGCCATAGCCGCCAATTCCTGCCTTGGATTGATGGAGCCTACCGGCAATGGGATAGGGGGTGATCTTTTTGCCATAGTATGGGATGCAGAATCCGGGAAACTACATGGCCTTAATGCAAGTGGCAGATCTCCATATGATCTGACGCGGGAGTATTTCATTGAAAACGGGTATACATCGATTCCTCCAAGGGGACCTTTACCGGTATCGGTACCCGGTTGTGTGGACGGATGGTTTGAATTGCACGAAAAGTTTGGTTCAATGGAAATGAATGAGATACTGTCACCAGCCATTAATTACTCAAGAAATGGTTTCCCATTAACAGAGATCATTGCCTATGGCTGGAAATTGAATGCCAGGGTACTTAAAGATTTTCCCGGATTTAAGGAAACTTTTATGCCGGGGGGAAAAGTCCCTGAAAAAGGTGAGATCTTTAAAAACCCGGACCTTGCGAACACACTGGAAATCATTGCAAACAAAGGCCGGGATGGATTTTATAGAGGGGATGTGGCAAAGACCATGGTGAAATATATAAAAGAACAAGGCGGATTCTTATCGATGAAAGACCTGAAAGACCATACTTCTGAATGGGTTGAGCCGGTAAGTACCAATTACAGGGGCTATGATGTTTGGGAACTGCCACCCAACGGTCAGGGCATAGCCGCCCTGCAGATCCTTAATATTCTTGAATTATATGATGTTAAAAGTATGGGATTTGGGAGCGAGGAATACATGCATCTTTTTACAGAGGCTAAAAAACTGGCTTTCGAAGACCGCGCCAGGTTTTATGCAGATATGGACTTCAACGAAATTCCTGTCCATTACCTGATCTCAAAGGAATATGCAAGAGCGCGTGCAAAACTGATCAATTCAAACCGTGCAGCAAGGAGTTACCCGGCAGGTAAACTTAAAGATGGTGATACCATATACCTTACCGTAGCCGATGAGGATGGTAATATGATCTCCCTGATCCAGAGTAATTTCAGAGGCATGGGATCCGGGATGACACCCCCTGGCCTGGGATTCATATTACAGGACCGGGGAGAATTGTTTACCCTGGAGGAAGGACATTTTAATACATATGAACCGCATAAACGGCCATTCCATACCATCATTCCCAGTTTCGTAACAAAAGATGGTAAACCTCTGATGAGCTTTGGTGTGATGGGAGGACCTATGCAACCTCAGGGTCATGTGCAGATCATTGTTAATATGGTGGATTTCGGTATGAACCTGCAGGAAGCTGGTGACGCACCCAGAATGCAGCACCTTGGATCCTCACAACCCACCGGATCCCAAATGGACGATGGAGGCATTCTATACCTGGAATCCGGATTTGATTATGAACAGGTGAGGGAACTTGTACGCAAAGGGCATGACATACAGAAAGCCATCGGTATATTTGGCGGATACCAGGCTATCATGTGGGATGAGGCCAATGGCGTGTATTACGGAGCCTCCGAGTCCAGGAAAGATGGTCATGCGGCCGGATATTAATGGCCATGTTGTGAAAATATAACTCATGGAGAACAACCTCTTTGCATATATACACTTACAAACAAAGCTGTTCAGGAAGAATTTTGTCCATTCGGTCTCAAGGAAGAACTTCGATGAGATCCATGATTACAGGGTAGCTTTAAAAAGACTTAGAAATATTATCAATTTTTTAAGGCAAATAGAGGGCGGCAAAAACCTTAAAAAGTGTTTTAAGATCAACCACTTGAACAGGGCATTCAAATCCGGGGGTGTTCTTCGTGAAATGCAGATCAACCGGATTATATTGAATCGGTATGAACAAAAAAATGGGATACGTTATTCTGGCTTTCGTGATTATATCAGAATTAGGGAAAAAGAGGCATTCGGAAATCTTAAAAATGCACGGGACAGATTCTCTGCAAGAAAGGTTAAAAAGTTTGAAACTAAGGTGATAGAGGCTGTTAGAAGCCTGCCCCATTCCAGGCTATCTGAATATGTTGACAGTTTTATACTTAAAAGAATTGCCCAGATCAAGGAACTGGTAAAAGATCATAATGTTGAATCCACCCTGCACAGGATCCGCCGGGAGACAAAAAGCATCAAGTACCTGCTGGAGATGAATGAAACCCAGTCAAAGAACTATGCGGATATTGAGTTCGAGCTAAATATTATTACGGAGTTGGAAGACCTGATCGGGAACTGGCACGATCTGCAGGTTTTCAAATTTGAGCTTGAAAAATATATCTCAATTCTGGATAAAAGAAAGTTATCGGATGAGCCTGTAAACAAACTCATTGTGGAAGTTACTAAAGACTATAATAAGATCTTTGACCAGACAGTAAAAGCAGTTTATGATCATTACTTGATCCCTCTCAGGTCCTGATCCCTGATAAATCCTGATCCCTGCCAGAACCTGATCCCTGCCAGAACCTGATCCCTGCCAGAACCTGATCCCTGCCAAATCCTGATTGAAGCTGAGTTGATCTAGTTCAGGTTGTCCAGGACCCTTGTCAGCATTTCCCTGACCTCAGAGGATAATGCATCCAGTTCAGGGCTTTCCATGGTCATCATTACTGAAGCCGGATCAAAGGCAAGAACCTCAATCTCACCATTTTTGGTTTCCTGGATCACCACATTACAGGGTAGTAAAATGCCTATTTTGTCTTCCGCCTGAAGCGCCTTGTAAGCAAAAGCCGGATTGCAAGCACCAATAATGGTATAATTCCTGAACTCCACATCGATCTTTTCCTTAAGGGTCTTTTTGATGTCTATTTCAGTAATCACTCCGAAGCCCTCTTTTTTTAATTCCTCCCGGACTTTGGCATCCATATCACTGAAATCAGCATTTTGAAATTTTTTGGCTATAAAGAATTCCATATCTATTTTTAATTAATTTAAAACTGCTCTCAAAAATACCAACACTTTTTCATCAATAATAGTTGCAGTGCAATTCAATTTATTTCTTTCTCAAAGATTTTTCTGGATTCCTCAGGCCTGATTTGAGGATTTGAGACCTGTTTTTAATGGCCTGTGTAATTACCACATGATTCAGGGAAATCAGGAAAAGATACCTCTTTATCGATTTTATTTTGAAACACAATATTCCAAAGCTTCAGTAAAAACCAAATAGGGGAAATGACTATTCTCTCAGGTCAGTTGCACTGGCGAGGTGTTCTGCCTCGTCAAACTGTGTCAGGGCTTCCTGGAATATCTCATTGTACTCGTTGGCGATCCTGTACCAGCCTTCGTTTTTCCATACGCTTCGGGCGATAAATGATTTTACCCTGTTGATGATCAGAGGTTTTGAGGTCAGGTATTCTTCTTCATTAAAAGTTACATCCACACTTTCCCCGACACGGATCAGTTCTTTTAACATCGAATCAGTTACTTGGAATTCATTTTTGAATTCTGTCAGTGTCATGCCTTCAAGTTCCTCCCTGTGTTCATTGTAGTAATTCAGGGTATATTCCCTGATGGCATTTTTATACAGAAGGTGTGATATATAGGCTGTATTCATAGTCGTGTCCAGGGGGACAAAATGGTCGGGCATAATGCCTCCCCCCCCATAAACGATCCTTCCTTTAGCTGTATTATACTTCAAGGTATCAGCAAAATCTATACTATCCGCATTAAAGTATTCTCCATTCTCATACCTGTTGATCCTGTCGGCATGGTAGGAATCCTTACCTTCATCATAGGGCTTTTGAATGCATCTGCCTGAGGGTGTATAATACCTGGAAATGGTCAGCCTGAGTTCTGATCCATCAGACAGGGGGATGGGCATCTGAACGAGGCCTTTACCAAATGATCTCCTGCCAACGATCAGGGCCCTGTCATGGTCCTGCAAAGCGCCGGCTACAATTTCAGAACCTGAAGCACTTCTTCTCCTTCCTGATGCCCTGGAATAGCGGGCTA
>CBDUCT010000074.1:0-11429 GCA_965365715.1 uncultured Cyclobacteriaceae bacterium
ATCCTGAAATTACTTATTTTATCCAGTATATCGGATTCCATTATCCGTATAAGGCCTGGAAGGTCTTCCTGTAGGCTAATTCAGACTCCGGGAATTGTTCATTGAAGGTAGACCGGTCTGCTGCCCCATGCTGAAACCTTCTTTTCGGGAAAACAGGCATGTCTAAGCCGGTAATGGCTTTCACACCATTTGATACAATCTTACCCTTTAATTCATAGAGTTTTTCATGATCCCAGTCGGTCATTTTAATAAATGGAAAGCTTTCAGCCACTTCTATTACATTCGGTAAGGTATATGGACTGAATCCATCAAAACCCAATACTTCAGCGGGTGCGTAAGTCCTGGTATATCCCCTGCTTAATCCGCCCGAATAGGTTAATGAATGTTTCATTGAATGAACACCCCAGCCCTCCTGATAGAGCATAAGATTATTCAATACACTTCTTATGGTTAATTCCGGATTTTCTTCTATAGGATAGTCTTTTAAATTTTCGTCTCCACCATCCCCGTCGATAATATGCTTCCAATCTGGATACCTGTTCCTGATGGCTTTTAACAGTGCAAAATTCATTGTAGCCGACTGTATATCAAGGGGTTTGTAATCTTCAGTGACTTTGATGGTTTCCTTCCAGTCGATATCTTTAATGTTTACTTCAACAGGCTCGAGGAACATCTCAAGGCCTAATTCACCCAGGAACTTATGTGCCTGTTCCAGATCTTCTCCTTTTCCTTCCACAGCCAATGTGAACGCTTTCAATCTTGAAGGACTTTCACCTAATTCTCTTAAAGCATGGTAGGTTAGCAGGAAAACGGATCCACTATCAATCCCGGCTGAAAAAGTTACACCTATCGGTCCTGTTTTAGCCCGGTTCTTCAACCATTTTTTAATTTCTTCATATAATACAGACATGTATATCTTTCCAAGAACCTCCGGCTTTTCTTCTTTCAGACTATTTCGTTCAGGAAAGAAAAACCGTTCATAAACCGGATTCGGATCCGGACATCCTAACAATTGAATCTTGGTAATATAATGTGCAGGGACCATCCTGGTATAGGAAGGATGAAACTGGTCATCCAGTCCTTCCTCTTTAAGGTAATTGTATATGGTATCGATCCTGTCTGCAATGATTAAGCAGGGCCCGTCTATCAACTTGGCAATAAAATACCGCAAAGGCCTTCCTATTGATCTGGCCAGGTGTACGGTCTTTCCATCCACTGACACAAGGGCAAACTGGCCATCAATTTTTCTGACAGCATCCCGATCACCTGATTTAACAATCTCCCTGGCCTCTTCAGTCGACATATTGTATATGATGTTCTTCCCCGGATCTGTTAAGTCAACAACTCTCTCAATATACTGATGGTTCATCTTGAATTTCGTTTTTGTATTTTTAGTATATATGATTCTGCACAGGCAAAATCATGATTCAGCTACCAAATTTAAACAATAAATTAATTAATCTTGATAGATTTAGTTTGAACCTTGGCCCTGAACAATTGTGACATATTGGTTGATATCAATATTTTCGATGAATTCCTCTGATCCATCAGGCCATCTAACATGGAGCTTCCTGACTTTTGTATCCTTACCCAGTCCAAATAAAATGCGTGGATCATTATAAGATAGATAGCTTGTTGCCCACTGGTTGATCTTAATATGGATTTTATTTTCTGTATATAATGTAACTTTTGCTCCAATAGCAGAAGCTGGTCCTTTATTACCTTTTAATGTAAGTCCAAGCCAGTTATTCCTGTTTCCGACATCGTTTCGTAGCAGTACAGGCTCAGCCAGAAGATCAATGTGAGAAACCACCAGATCCAGATCCCCATCATTATCGAAATCCCAGGTTGCAGCTGCTCGACCTGATCGTTTTGTATTAAAGTATGGATGTAATTCAGCACCAATATCTTTGAAAAATCCTTTACCATCATTATCCAGCAGCAAAGGTTTTTGAAGTATCAGTTCCTCAGCTGTACCGTTGGCAACAAAAATATCCAGATCCCCATCATTATTGTAATCGAACAAGGCCGCTCCCCATTGACCTTTTCCGGAAAAATTATGTGCTATTCCTGATTTCCGGGTCACATCTTCAAAAACACCATCGCCAAGATTTCGATACATGGCGCCGTACTTCAGATCTGTTACCATCAGATCAATTTTGCCATCTCCGTCAATATCACCGATAGTACCATGCATGGAGCCGGTAGGAGAACCTTCATCATTTACAGCGACACCCGCAGCTACGGCAATTTCAGTGAATTTAAGATCTCTATCATTACGGAACAGAAAATTCAGCTGATGGTCATTTCCCTGGAACAAATCCAGATCCCCATCATCATCAAAATCAAAGACGGTAAGGCCCATACATTTTGAATCAGGGTAAAACATATTCAGGTCTGCTGTTACTTCTTTGAAGGTGCCATCCGGTTGTTGCATATACATCATGGAAGCCTGTCCTTTATATTCTGATGGATGCGGCATTAAATCCGGGGTTGTCGGAGAGACATATTCAGGATCAAAAGCAAGAAAATTACCCACCATCATATCTACTCTTTTATCCTCGTTATAATCCCAGAAAGCCACACCAACACTCCATTTTGTGTAGCCATTAAGGGTATTTGGACCAATAAGACCGATCTTATCTGCTATATTGGTAAAGGTCCCGTTCCCATTATTCCTGTAAAACACATTGGGGCCATAGTTTAACAGGTAAATATCGGTATCTCCATCCCCATCATAGTCCAAGGCACCGGCAGCCATACTCCAATGGCGGTCATCTACTCCGGCTGATTCAGCAACTTCCGTGAAAGTCCCGTCACCATTATTCCGGTAGAGGTGATTCGGGGTATTCTCAAATACTTTACCATCCTCGTCGCTGATGCCCTTAAGATATGTTCCGTTTAACATATACAGGTCCATCCATCCATCATTATTATAGTCGATTACGGTCACCCCGGATCCACTGCTTTCAAGTATATTCTCATAGGTATAATCACCAAAATTGTATTGGAATACTATACCTGACTCTTCTGTAATATCGGTAAAAGCCGGCTTTGTGGTTTGAGCTAGCACCTTTGTCCCTATCATTACCATCAGGATAATCCAAAGTCCATTTTTTATTCTCATTTTCTTGCTCACCAATTCAAATTATTTTTCTGGAGAATTAAATATTTTATAGGTTTTGATATTTTCAGGTACCCTGAATATACGCGGCCCCTGTGATAAATAAGTATTGCCAAAATAAAATTCCTGCCTTCTGACAGATCCATCCTCGAAAATGATATCTGCATATTTATCATTCGTACTAAGTTCCGCAATATTACCATAATACTTCGAGGTAAAGGCTTTCAAGCTATCCTGATTTTGAGAAACCAGAATTAGTTGTCGTCCATCAGATAAAGGCATATTAACAACAGCTTTGGCATCACCAGGTACCAGGAACCCGGATTCAGGGTATTCCATGACATCAAATTGTCCATCACCCCTGCCTTTAAGGAATAGCCCATTCATTGCATCCATTTTGCCCCAGAAGGGATTATTACCATAAAAATTGCCAACCACTAATACATCAAGGTACTGATCCTGGTTAAAATCACCAGTTATCATTCCGAAAACTGGTGCAAACTGTGATTTTAATGGAAGCGGGGTCATTTTAAATTTTCCATTACCTAGATTTTCTATATATGAACTTTTCAGATAATTACAAATCAGTTTTTTGGCAGGCAATAATTCGTCATCAGACAACATGGAGTCCATAGTTGCCTCGCTGTATGATTTAAAGCTTGGGAATCTTTTTTTCATCAAATCCATTTGTTTGTTAAGGTCATTCCTGAAGTGAACAGGAAATACTTTCCGGGAACCGTCAATGTCTTTGGCATACCCCGACAGTACCAGGTCAGTTCGTCCGTTATTATCAAAATCAGAAGCATAAGCTGTTATGGGTTCATCGAAACTTGCCTTATAATAGGAATTCAGACCATGATTTCCGACGAGATAATCGATGTCGCCATCATTATCAAAATCACCTCCGGCAAGGCTGTTCCACCATCCGGAAAGATCCTCAAGCTCTGTTCTTTGAGTAATGTCAATCAATTGATTATCCTTGTTCTCTAAGAAAATCACCGGCATCCACTCGGCTACCAGGATAAGGTCAATATTATTATCATTATTAAAATCAGTCCATAATGCATCCTTTATGACACCTGCCTCTTTTAGCATAGGGCAATAAGAATTTGTGATATCTGTAAATAAAGGCTTATTCCGTTCTGAATCATTTCTCAGGATATAGCTTGGTGCAGGGAATGGATATTGCCCGGGAAAAGGACCTCCTCCAATGAACAGGTCTATATCCCCATCTTCATCAATATCAGCACCTTTTATACAGGTGCCCGGATTAACATGGCCTGGTAATATATCATGAGAGGGTGTAAAAGTACCATCACCATTATTGAGATATGCCCTGTCGCTGTACGATGGGGAATTAATCTCCTGTTCAACACTGCCGCTTACTACCAAAAGGTCAATATCTCCATCACCTTCTATATCAAACAGTAGTGTTCCCTGGTCTTCGGACCATAAAGCATTATCATCAATTAATGGTTGACTTCTAAACCTTCCATTTTGTTGAAAATGTATACTGCCCGGATATTTTTTAGAACCTCCGATGTAAAAATCAAATTCACCATTACCATCCAGGTCTGCGACCGAAATAGCCGGGCCATATTGTGATAGTTGATATGGAAGTGTAGGTTGAAAATTAAAATCGTTAAATGGATCTTCTTTATGAAGATAATCGATTCCCATGCTATCCGGGACCGGATTGAAGACAAGTTTGTTCGGATCAGATACGAAAGGAGAAGGTATGTTTGGAGGCAATTCCGTGAATTGGCCATCATTCATTTCTATAACCTGATCCGCGGGGATATTATACATGGTTAAGGTCCTTCCATCAGGTCTTGAGATGATTAAAGAATCCACTTCTTCCTCTGTGCCTAATCCTATGTGGATTGCGGGATCTACTGTGGATAAAAAACCATGATAGGTGGAATGGTCTGAGTATATGGATTGTCCCTGGACATACGCAGTCACTAAGTAACCCAGTCCTATCCCTGAATGAAGTTCCGAATTTAGCTTGATCCGGAGATAATGATTATTATTCAACGTGCTTCCATTATCATATAATTTGTTTTCGTAAATTGATGCCGGTTCATTTATATTATTGGTGACAATATCCAGGTCACCATCGTTGTCCAGGTCACAATAAGCAGCACCATTAGAATAGGAAGGCTTGTCAAAACCCCATTCTGCTGACTTATCAATAAATGAGAATTCATGGGTATTCCTGAACAGGTAGTTGGGCAAATGCCTTACGGGTATATTCTCTAGTTCCTCTTCCATGCTCAAACGCATACCTCTCCGGTTTCCGGAAGTGGCATAATCCAGGTCGGTGACATCCCTCGGATACCCGTTGCTGATAAAAAGATCACGGAAACCGTCGTTATCAAAATCAGCCAATAGTGCTGACCAGCTCCAGTCTGTTGCATGTACATTGGCAAACAGTCCAATTTCGCTAAAAATATGATTACCAAAAATATCCGGACCATTGTTAAGCTGAAGCACATTACGCTTATACTGATCGTGATATCCATATTTTATGTTATCCAGATTATTGCTGAATCTTGATCCCGCATACATCTGTTTCAGACGCTGGTTATCCTCAGGCAGCATATCCAGCGTATATATATCAGGAAGGCCGTCATTGTTTATGTCTGCAATATCGTGACCCATGGCAGAGTGTCCGATATGCTTTGTAAAATCTGATATACGGTCAGAAAATGTGCCATCCTGATTATTGATATAGAGCAGGTCAGTAGTAAGGTAGTCATTCGTAATATAGATATCTTTCCATCCATCCCGGTCAATGTCAACAATACTTATCCCTAATCCATAGCCTTCATATTTAATTCCTGCCTGTTCGGTATAATTCTCAAAAGTTCCATCTCCATTATTTCTGTAGAACCTGTCGTTCGTGATGGAAGAGCCGTCCACTGTACGTGGTTTGTATTTATTGGGGAAATCAGTGTCGAGCATGTTCGTGAGTACGTACAGGTCAATGTCTCCATCCTTGTCGTAATCGAAGAAAGCGGCATTGGTGGAATAACCATTATCGTCAATCTTCATCTCTGATGCTTTGTCTGTAAAAGTGGGATAACCTTCATCATTCAGGCCATTATTCATGAACATGATATTCTTCCTGAGTTCAGGGACAGAACTGTATGAAGCGCATACATAGATATCCTGCCAGCCGTCATTATTGATATCCACAATGGCCACTCCGGTACTCCAGATGCCTGAAGCCTCAATACCGGCAATTCTGGTAATATCTTCGAATTTAAGATCTCCGCTATTTAAATAAAGTCTGTTGGAAACCATGTTGCCACAGAAAAACAGATCTTGTAGGCCATCATTATTAAAATCTCCAATACCTACTCCAGCACCGTTGTACAAATATTCATATGAAATGATATTGAAGTATTCATCTTCAAGTATTTCATTGATGAATCTTACCCCTGTAGTTTCGGATGTCTGTAATTCAAATAGCTTTTCGGGTCTTTTATTACAACCTGATAATATTACCGTACAGAACACGATGAATATGATTATTCTACCGGCCTGGCTTGTTTTGAACGAATAGATATTGCTTAAAACATACATAAATTGAAAACCAACAATGATTCGCAGAATCAAATGCTCATGCTGCCAAAACTATGCATAAAATCATTTGATTGTAATTCAAAATTACTAATTCCTTAATTTTTAATTCTGCTGAATTCGTTTTTAGAGCGGCTTACGCAATCTTCGATGGCCATGCCAGAAAAATAATTGCCGGTAAGGAGAAGCTTTTTCCCTTTCAGTAAATTGTCTATTTCTTTTACTATCGATTTTTGCCCCAGCTTAAAGGAAGGAACTGTATTCTGAACATAAAAAGTGTCCATTATTTTATCCTTTGATATGTTTAATACTTTACAAATGAAGTCTATTTTTGAAGAATTGTCCAATTTCCCTGGCTCAAAATGGAAAACAAAACCCCTGTAATTTTCATCTTCTACAACATCTCTTGAAACCACGGAATAGAAATTTTCGTTGATCCCGATGATTCCTGCAACCTCCTTGATATTCACATCCTTTTTCTTTATGCAGACACCCATTGAGTCCGTAAGGACAAACTCAATTTTCTTTATTTCCTCCGATATTTCAGGTAAGAAAGATCGGGTAAGTTCTGCTGCCACATTCACAGGGGCAGCGAGAGCAAGATATTCGGAACTATATATTTCTTTATTTTCGGTTTTTATCTGATACGAATCGTTACTCATTGAGATAGATGATACCCCAGCTCCGGCGACTACATCAATACCAGGCATTCTGGAAATAGCATGAATAATGGAGCTGATCCCATTTTTAAAGGTGAAACTCTTCAGTATATCCTTTCTGCGATCTCTTTTTTTAAATAAAATATCAGCGGGGAATTCATTGGTGGCCTGGGATGGAACCGCATTGAACATATACTGGAAGAATTTTTTATAATTCTTTTTCCCAACGATCCTGGAATAGTAAGATTCAACGGTCTGATCATCCTTTTTTATACTGAATAGAGATGGTATTGAAACGAGTAATTGCGGAATACTGAACTGGCTTATAACCGACCTTATTTTTCCATTTTTAAATGCTTTATAAGGTACTTTTTTTCGCGGTATTATTTCCTCCTTAAGGCTGCACCCCTCAATGATGTCGATGAAGTTCCCATAGGAATTATACATGGTATGAGCCCCCATTTCAAGCCAGTAATCATTTGAATTCACAGTGGTGAAACTTCCACCCATCGCGTCACTCTTTTCAATTACCAGAACATTCAGTTTCTCCATCGCACAATAGTATGCTAGGCTCATACCACTGATACCGGAACCTACTATCACAATATCATATTTCTTATCCATTTCCGAATTTTATTAATTATCAATTATATCCACGGGGTGTATTCGACTTTTGAATCAGTACAGGTCATATATGGCCCTTTCAAATTGTTCCGATGTAATCTCGCGCACATTGTATAATTCCATATATCTCTGATATTCATAATCCGATGGGAAATATTCCTCTTCACCATATGGGTACTCCGACATTTCATGGAAGGGCAGGGGCTCAACCGTTTGGCCCTCAGCTGTATTCATATCACCATCTTTAACCCACCCCACACTGTAAATCAGGTAATCCCTTTTCCATCCTGTTTTTAATTCGGGTAAGGAATTTGCATTAAATTCTACGGTCATCTCATCACCGGCATTGGCAATTACATACATGTTATCGGATTTTTCCAGTAAGGGGATGACATCTCCATAGCGTGTATATTTTCCTTCCAGGTCTCTCCATTTCGGTTTTTTGGAAACCTTGTTATAGTTAAACCAGTGTGGTCCATAGCGGCTACCTTTACGGTACATTTCAGAAAACCCCCTGTAATGCAGGTCGGCGAAGCTTGGATTCATTTGTGTTGAAATTATGGATGTTTCATTTGTATTGGGGGAGTGGAAAATAAAATCCCAGTATATCTGCATGTTGGTACGGATCTTTACACGGTGATCATCTGTGGGGAATTTATTAGAAAGGTCGACAATGATGGTTTTATTTTTACCCATGGGGAATCCAACATTTTCGATGGCAGTGGTCCATTTTCCTTCGGAATCAACAACCTGGATATAAGGAGCAATTACTTTTGTTTTTTCTGATTGCGAAATGGCGACATTTATGCTCGCATCCGTCGGGAATATCCAGCCATCCATGAAAAGATATACATTCCCCTCGTCTATGTCATCACCAAGATCCAGTATGATATCTTTCATTTCGGTGATGCCCTGAAATGCTCCCAGTTTGAAATTTGAAATGTATTCATCATCCTTCTTGTCAATATAGGATAATAGATCATGCCCATTATCATCGTAAGCCCTAACAGGTATATTTTTTTCATTTACAGTATAAAGATCAAGGCCCGGGAAGGGGGGAGGTGTGAATTTTTCATCTACATATATGTCAATATCTCCCGGATGATCAACGGCAACCAGGTACAATTCATCATAGTACATGGTTTCCCACAGTTCTGAGGTGATCTGGATCGAATAAACACCATCCTTAGGCTGCAATAGTTCGGCTGGTATTTTCAGGTATTCCCTGGAAGCGTCGCCGAAAGCATATTGGGTATCTTCAGCCATGATCCCCAGGGGCATACCCAGCGCACTTCTCCACATCATATCCTTGACAAAGACATATTCGTGTCCATTCCACGTGTACAGGAAAGGACAGGATCCTTTGAGCTCCTGTTCCTCAATGAGGTCCTGGTCACTTCTGGGTGTGAAGATGTTCTGAGGCGTGCCATTGGTCCACATAATCCTGACCACATCCGCACCTGACCGGTCTCCCAGACCAAAGTGCATATCCGGTTGGGTCACCACTTTCATCTGATACAGATCACCAGCCCTGACCTCTACCTTTGAACCAATACCAAAATGATTGTTTTTACTACTGCCTGTTCTGACGCCGACCAGCTGAAGTTTGAGATAATGATTGGCATTGCCACCATCATTACGAAGTAATCTTACTTTACCGTCATATCCGGTCAGATAAATGTCCTGATCTCCATCTTCATTAAAGTCACCCGAAATGATCCTTGCCGCACTTAATACATCTTCAGGTAATAAGTGAGATACATCACTGAAGATATTCAGACTGTCATTATGGAATAGAAATAAACCTCTCTTTCCCTGGATTTCCGGTTTACCAGCGATGAGTATATCCTCGAAGCCATCGTTGTCAAAATCAAAGAAAATTATATCACTTACCTGTGTGCCTGATATTTTATCGAAAGTTTCCTGTGACCTGACATCTTTTTCAAATGTTCCGTCGCCTTTATTTTTATGCAATTCACATGTTTCTGAATTCGCAGTTACGATCAGCAAGTCAAGGTATCCGTCATTATTATAATCACCGGCATCGACACTGATTGCGCTTTTATCGATCTCCAGGCCTGCCTCACCAGTAATGTTCTCGAACCTGCCCTGCCTTTTATTATCCATAAGGCTAAAAGGACCATTTTCATTGGCGAGAAACAGGTCTATATCCCCGTCATCATCAAAATCCCCAAAACAGGCATCGATCGTATTCTTTCCATCCTGGCTGAGGCCCGCCGAGGTTGTAACATCTAAAAAGGATCCATCTCCATTATTCCTAAGCAGTGCGTTGGATTCAGGATTAGCCAGAAAAATATCCAGGTCACCTTCATGATCGAAATCGAAAAACAATGCCATATTTCCTTCTTCCATAATGTCGACAACAGCTTCATCGGCTGTATCTTCAAATTCACCTTCCCCGATATTCCGATATAGTATGTTATTAGAATTAGTGATCAGGTACAAGTCGAGAAAACCATCATTATCATAATCTCCAAAGATTGCAAACCTGTCAGCGTCGGCATGATCAATCCCGGTTTCTTTTGATATCTCAGAATAGGAACCCATTTCATTTTTAAAGAGAAAATGCTCAGGATTGGAATAATTATCACCGTATCGGCTAAAATAAATGTCCAGATCTCCATCACCATCATAATCGCTAATTGCAAGACTCGTTTCATAATTGTTGTTGACCAGGTTTGAATTGATCTGATCGAGTCCCACCGTGGAGGTCACGTCAGTGAATTTAATGGCATCGAGAACATCTTCTCCTTCAAACCAGAAAGCACTGGTTGATTCACCCATGGTAATCAGCGGGAATCCGATTAGTTCACCACCTGGGCCCTTAAGATCCTGTATGCCAGCCTGGTATGGACTGGATACCTTGAAGAAGTTATGAAAGATCTTAATGGGTGTATAGGCAGCCACTATATTTTCGGCTCTAAGTGCTTCCAGGGCCTGGTCATAATAGTCACGGGCTTCATCCGGTATCTCAGGGAAAATTCTGATAAATTCTTCCATCTGCGCTATGGCTTTATCCGGTTCCTCACTCTGTATCAAGGCTTCAATATACAATAAACGGACTACCATGTTCTCAGGAACTTCATCAATGAGTACAGACAAATATTCCTTTTTTTTGTTTAATGATTCCGGGTCATTGGATTTTTCATAAAACTCCGTAAGGGCGTACAAAGTCTTTGGATGCCTGGGATTTGATTTTATTGCTGCATTTAATAATCGTATCGATTCTTCAGGCTGGTTTTTTAATTCGTAAACTTTTGTCAGGATAAGACTGATGTCAGGATCACCCGGTTTTAATGTAATGGCATTTTTTAAATTTTCTTCAGCTTCTTCATATTTACCCATCCTCATGTAGACCAGGCCAAGGTTAGCATGTCACAGGGCTTCATCAGGTGCAAGATCAATAAGTTTCA
>CBDUCT010000075.1:0-11358 GCA_965365715.1 uncultured Cyclobacteriaceae bacterium
ATGTTGAATCCTTTTTAATGAATGACCAACTGCAAGAAAATCAGGTCGAAGAAATGGATTACTGCCCTGAGGCATAAAGGGTTCTTTCTTTGATCTCTGTGTTACTGGCTTGAAGTAATTCTTCTGAATTCAACAATTCAATCTGGATAACACTTTTTGTATTATCCAGTATCCTGTATTCCTGATCACCTAAGGCTGATTTTAAAACCAGGGAAGGAATGTTATAATTTACAGACCATAATCCTGTCTCCATGGTTTTATCAGTATTAATTTTGGTAAAGAATCCATCATTTCTGAGAATGATCTTATATAATTCCTTTCGTGTTTTAATCGAAGCAAATTGATTGGCTGACATTTCTTCCACTTGTACAACCTTTTCAGCAATACCATCTGAATCGGGGATTATTATATCACTTTCCCAATTGAAATAGGCTGTCCAGGCAATGACCTGGAATACAAAGAACAAGGTTATACGAAATTTCATAACAAGCTGATTACTAACACACTATAACTAATACTTTTTTCAAGATTTCAAACAAGTCTTTAAACTTTATAAAATTCACATCAATTGCTAAATTGAATGTAAGATACAATACCAATAACCTCTCCCTGAATAAAACGCACTGTAGGTAACAATATTACATGCCAGCTAGAACAATTAAACAACAAATATTATAAATAAATAATAGTAATTCTAAATATTTTACAATTTTTTTCTCTTTTGTAAAAATAAAATTCTTTTAGTTACTTAGAGTGAGATCTGGTCAGGAAGTTTTATATCCTTTAATTGTCCTGTCCCCTTATCCAATTGAGACCAGAGCAAATCCTGAAAGGTCAGATGAACCATCCCTGCCGGAGGTAAAAATCCAATGACATCAGTCGATAGATGTTCACATAGGTGGGTGATCGAAGGATTATGTCCGATTATTAAAACTGATTTTAAAGAATTATCCAGTTTCGAGATAAACCCGAGCAGAGTTCTTACCGAAGCCTCATAGAGGTCCTCATCAATTTTAATCTCAGATTGATCCAATTTAAGCTGGTCTGCAAAAAGTTGAGCTGTATCGATTGCACGTGTGGCATGACTGGTTAACACAATATCAGGGATTATTTCTTCCAAATACATGTATCTGGCCAACCTGGAAGCATCCTGTATTCCTGAATCGGTTAACTCCCGTTCCAAATCTTTTTGCCCGGGTTCAACATTTCTGCTTTGTGCATGACGGATTAGTATCAAACTGCGCTTCATTATTAAATTTTTAAAAATTATATCATCCTTGCCCGCCTAACCTGACGTACAATATTATAATTATGAATTTATTAAGTTTTACGAGTAAAAAACCATTTTCTTATTTTTTTTGTTAAAAATATTGATATTTGGGGCTTTCAAAATTATCAGGAATGACCAAAAACCTAGTTATAGTAGAATCGCCGGCTAAGGCAAAGACCATTGAGAATTATCTCGGGAAAGAATATGTTGTAAGATCCAGCTATGGACATGTTAGGGATTTGCCCAAAGACAACGAAGCCATAGACATTCAAAACGGATTTAAACCTACCTATGAAATTCCCAAGGATAAAAAAGATGTTATAAAGCAACTTAAGAAAGAAGCTGAAAATTCCGAACTGGTATATCTCGCCAGTGATGATGACCGTGAAGGGGAAGCTATTTCATGGCATTTAAAGGAGGCATTGGATCTATCTGATCAAAAGGTCAGAAGAATTGTTTTCAGGGAAATAACAAAAAATGCAATTTTGAATGCACTGGAAAGTCCGCGTGGGATAAATCTCGATCTCGTGAATGCCCAGCAGGCCAGAAGGGTTCTCGACAGGTTAGTTGGATTTGAATTGTCACCGGTTTTATGGAAAAAGATAAAAACGGGTCTTTCGGCCGGTCGTGTTCAGTCAGTTGCTGTAAAATTGGTAGTACAAAGAGAAAGAGAGATTGAAAAATTCGAAATTGAAAGCTTTTACAGGATATCAGCCTATTTTCTTATTGAAGGGAATGTAGTTTTAAAAGCAGACTTACAGAAACGCTTGAAAAATGAGGATGATGCCCTTGAATTTCTTAAATCAACGATTGGTTCCTCATTTAATATTGAGAAATTAGAAAAGAAACCTTCCAAAAAATCTCCTGCACCACCTTTTACAACTTCAACACTACAACAGGAAGCCAGTAGAAAACTTGGTTTTTCAGTTACCCAGACAATGACCATAGCTCAAAAGCTTTACGAGGCAGGCAAGATCTCGTATATGAGGACTGACTCGGTAAATCTTTCTCTTGAGGCTATCTCAGGTGCTAAAAATGAAATATTGAATGAGTTTGGTGAAAAATATCTGAGAACAAGGCAATTTAAAACGAAATCAGAATCAGCCCAGGAAGCTCACGAAGCCATCCGTCCGACCAATTTTTCAGTGCGGGATGCCGGTGCTGACAGGAATGCTAAAAAACTTTATGAATTGATATGGAAACGGGCTGTTGCCTCGCAAATGGCTGCTGCTCAATTAGAGAAAACTGTGGTTACTGTAGGAATAAGTAACAGACCTGATAAGTTAATAGCAACTGGAGAAATAATTACTTTTAGCGGATTCCTGAAACTATATCAGGAGTCAAGTGATGAAGAGAATGGGGAAAATGGCAAACAAGGTTTACTTCCACCGTTAAGTGAAGGACAGACACTGCAGCTAAAAGAAATGATAGCAAAGCAGGGATTTACCCGGCCACCATTAAGGTATACTGAAGCAAGCCTTGTTAAAAAGCTTGAAGAATTGGGTATTGGAAGACCTTCAACTTATGCTCCTACAATTTCTACAATTCAGAAAAGAAATTATGTTGTTAAAGAATTTATTGAAGGCAAGGAAAGGAACATCAAGCAAATTACTCTTAAGGGTGATAATATAAGTTCAGCTGAATCTACTGAAACGTATGGCTTTGATAAAAACAAACTTTCCCCTACAAATATTGGCATCATCGTTAATGACTTCCTTGAAAATCATTTTCCATCGATAATAGATTATTCATTTACGGCCAATGTTGAAGAGGAATTTGACGAAATTGCTCAGGGTCAAATAGCCTGGGAAAATATGATCGACTCATTTTATGGGAAGTTCCATCCCATGATTAAAAAAACTGAGGCACTATCCAGGGCAGAGGCAAGTACCTCAAGGGAGTTGGGCATTGACCCGGAAAGTGGTAAAATGGTATACGCACGTCTGGGTAAATTCGGGCCAATGGTTCAGATTGGAGAAAATGATGAGGATGACAAACCCAGGTACGCAAGCCTTCGAAAGGGACAATTCCTTGAAAGCATCAATATTCAAGAAGCACTTGACCTGTTTAAACTGCCTCGTGAAGTCGGACAATATGAAGATAAAGAAGTAGTAGCCGGAATTGGCAGGTTTGGCCCATATATCAGGCACGACAATAAATTTATATCCTTAGGAAAAGAAGATCCACTACAGGTAGATATTGATACAGCTATTCAATTAATTGAAGAGAAAAGAAAAGAGGATTCTAACAACATTATAAAGGTATTCGAGGAACAAGCCGATGTAAAAGTGCTGAAGGGTAAATATGGACCTTATATAAAATTCGGGAAGAAAAACTTAAAAATTCCCAAAGATAAAAATCCGGAAGATCTGACTTACGAAGAATGTGTTGAAATTTCAGAGAAAGCACCAGCTAAGAAACGAAGATTCAACAAAAAATAAATACAATGAAAAACCTTGTAGTACTGACCGGATCGGGAATCAGTGCTGAAAGCGGAATAAAAACTTTTCGTGAATCCGGAGGATTATGGGAAGGATACGATGTATATGAGGTCGCTACACCTGAGGGTTGGTATAAAAATCCTGAGCTGGTATTAGAGTTCTACAATCAAAGGCGGAGGCAGGCTCTTGAATCCAAGCCTAATGAAGCCCATAATATATTGGCAGAACTTGAATCCCATTTTAATGTTACAATAATTACTCAGAACGTGGACAACCTCCATGAGAGAGCGGGATCGGGCAATATAATTCATCTCCATGGTGAACTTTTTAAATCCCGCAGTACTGTTGATGAGAACCTGGTATATGACATGGAGGGCTGGGAATTAAATATCGGAGATACATGTGAAAAAGGTTCACAATTAAGACCACATATCGTATGGTTTGGTGAGATGGTGCCAATGATGGATGTTGCAGCCAGGGAAACCATGAAAGCTGATATTTATTTAGTGGTAGGCACTTCTCTTGTAGTATATCCTGCAGCGGGTCTCTTAGATTATGCGGGATCAGAAATCCCCAAATTTATTGTTGACCCAAGCATGCCGGAAGTAAGTAAGAGACCTAATTTATACCTTATCGAAGAAAAAGCTTCTACAGGGATGCAGAAGGTCCGGGATATTTTACTTAAGGATTATATTTAATCAGGCAGTAAGGGCTCAAATGTTTCCTGTATTATTGTGCCATCTTTTTCCTCTTCCGTAGTCAGGAATAAGGAAGTGATCTCTTTTATATTTTTTATAGATGTTCCGCCATCCGCCGAGTAATAAGCTATCCGGTCGATCCTGTCACTAATATTGCTTTCCTCAAGAGCTTCCCAGGATCCTGAATCAAGTCGTTCGGTAATTCCATCACAATAATCATCAACGGATTCAATAATATATATCTGTTCGGTATTTGAAGAAAAATATTTTGTTTGAATCAATAATTCACACTCAGAGATTTCCGGTGTTTGTCCATCTAAAGTTAATATTTTTCGTATCCATGATTTAGAAGAATCGTTTGAAAGCAATCGCACAACTTCCTGTTCTGTAAATACCACTATATTTTCATCGTTACTGCATGATGCGATTAGAAGTAAAATAATTAAAGCCGGACCAAGCCAGAACTTATAAATATTGAATACTTGCATTTTCATTTGTTCAAAAATACATTCAAAGAACTATATATAAATGAAATTGAATGAGAATCTATGTCTCGTTAAAATTGGACAGATAGTCAACCGGATTGTGGTATTATAATAGCAGCATTGGTAAAAATGATAATATTTATCTCTATCTAGTACTAAAACTATTATTTTTGCATGCTTTAACGCTTTACTAATTAAAGATGGCTGATTATAATTTTAAGGAAATCGAAAAAAAGTGGCAATCTTACTGGGATGCAAACCAAACCTATAAGACCCGGATCGATCATTCAAAACCGAAATATTATGTTTTAGATATGTTCCCATATCCTTCGGGCGCCGGATTACATGTTGGCCATCCACTTGGATATATTGCAAGTGATATAGTTTCCAGATTTAAAAGACTTAATGGATATAATGTTCTTCACCCAATGGGCTTTGATGCTTTCGGCCTTCCGGCTGAACAGTATGCCATACAAACCGGACAACACCCGGCAAAAACTACTGACCAGAACATCTCAAGATACAAAGAGCAGTTATTAAACATTGGATTTTCCTATGATTGGGGTACGGAGGTACAAACATGTGCTCCGGATTATTATAAATGGACACAATGGATATTTCTTCAATTATTTGAAAGCTGGTATAACCAAAAAGAAGAAAGGGCGGAGTCTATTGAGACCCTAACACAGAAACTGGCAGACGAAGGAAACAAGAACATCAAAGCAGCTTGCGATGAAGATACCCCTATGATTACAGCCGAAGATTGGAATGGTTATTCGGAGAAGGAGAAGGCTTTTTTTCTCCTGAAATACAGGTTAACCTACCTTGCTGAAACCACAGTGAACTGGTGCCCGGCTTTAGGCACCGTGCTGGCCAATGACGAAGTCCGGGATGGGCTGTCTGTCAGAGGAGGTCATCCGGTCGAACGTAAAAAAATGAAGCAGTGGAGCATGAGGATAACAGCTTATGCTGACCGCTTACTGGAAGGATTAGATCGTATCGACTGGACTGAAGCGTTGAAGGAGATGCAACGAAATTGGATTGGAAAATCTTTTGGATGTTCTGTTACATTTGATGTTCTCGATTCGGATCTTAAAATGACTGTTTTTACCACGAGAGTGGACACGATTTTTGGGGTAACCTTCATGACTATTGCTCCTGAACACGAGATCGTTAATCAACTCACAACACCTGATCAGAAAGAAGCTGTCAGAGATTATATCGAAACGGCCAAGAATCGATCTGACAGGGAAAGGATGAGTGATGTAAAAACTGTGTCAGGTGTTTTTACAGGTTCGTATGTTATCCATCCTTTTTCACAGGCAAAAATACCCATCTGGATTGCTGCTTATGTTCTGGCCGCCTCTGGTACAGGAATGGTAATGGGTGTTCCCTCCTCAGATACAAGGGATTACGCATTTGCCAGTCACTTTAACATACCAATCATACCTGTCCAGGAAGGAGAACATACCGATATTACAAGCCCTGATTTTGACCCAAAGGCCGGGACTATGATAAACTCTGATTTTATGAATGGCTTACCGGTGGCAGAAGCCATTGAATTGGCTACAAAACGCATAGAGGAAAAAGGAATCGGAGAAGCACAAATAAATTTCAGGCTTAGAGATGCAGTTTTTGGCAGGCAAAGATATTGGGGAGAGCCCTTTCCAATTTATTATGTAAATGGGATTCCCACTCCCTTACCAGAAGATGAATTGCCGCTAATACTTCCTGAGGTCGATGCATATCTTCCCACAGAAACAGGTGATCCTCCATTAGGCAGGGCATCTGAGTGGAAATACAATAAAAAGTATCCCTATGAATTAAGTACCATGCCTGGTTGGGCCGGATCAAGCTGGTACCTTTTCAGGTATATGGATCCAAAAAATGAAAAGGAGTTCGTTGGTAAAGAGGCACAGGAATACTGGGAAAACGTAGACCTTTATATAGGTGGATCTGAACATGCAACAGGCCATCTTATGTACTCCCGTTTCTGGACTAAATTCCTGTATGACCGCGGATTTTTATCGTTAGATGAACCATTCAAGAAACTGATCAACCAGGGAATGATCCAGGGCAGGTCAAATTTTGTCTATAGAATAAAAGGGACTGATCAATTCGTTTCATACAACTTAAAAGATGATTATGATGTTCAGGCACTACATGTGGATGTAAATATTGTGGACAACGACATTCTCGATATTGAAGCCTTCAAGAAGTGGAGTCCTGATTTCAAAAATGCAACATTCATATTGGAAGATGGAAAGTATATCTGTGGTAATGAAGTGGAGAAGATGTCAAAATCATTGTATAATGTGGTCAATCCTGACGTAATAATTGAAAATTATGGTGCTGATACTCTCCGTTTATATGAAATGTTCCTTGGCCCGCTTGAACAATCCAAACCCTGGAATACTCATGGAATTGACGGGGTAAGTAAATTTTTACGGAAGTTCTGGCGATTATTCCATGATAAAAACAATGAATTCAATATTTCCGAGGAGAAAGCAAATGAACAGGAATTAAAGATCCTGCACAAAACTATAAAAAAGGCTATAGAGGATGTTGACCGATATTCCTTCAATACATCCGTCAGCAATTTTATGATTTGCGTTAACGAGTTGTCAAGTCTTAAATGCAATAAGAGAGAGATACTCGAACCATTAAATATCATTATCTGTCCATATGCTCCACATATCACTGAAGAACTGTGGTCGTTGATGGGGTACAAGGACAGCATCATGAATGCATCTTATCCTGAATATAATGAAATGTATATCCAGGAGGATTCGTTTGAATATCCGGTATCAATTAATGGGAAATTAAGAACCAAAATAAATTTCAATCTGGATTTACCAAGAGAAGAAATGGAGCGCGGGATCCTGGCTTCGGAAGTGGTTCAAAAGTGGTTGAGTGGAAAAGAACCCAAAAAGATCATAATTGTACCCAGGAAGATCATTAATGTTGTAGTATAAATTCTGAAATTAAATAGATGATAATAACCCATTCATTGATCCATTGTGAGGATCATTCATCATTCAATACTCCCTCCGCAGGTTCTTTCTCTTTTCTGTTTTTCTTTTTGAAAAGCCTGAACTTTTTCTTCTTCTTCTCTTCGACTGGCTGAATTTCCGGTTCCTCAACCTTCATATCTTCCTGGATTTCCTGTTTTGCACTTCGAGGTGCCTGGAGAAGATGACCATACATAGCATCATAAAGTGCCTGATCGTTATTGAATAAAGTTAAATAAGGCGAATGATACACACGACCAGCCCCCAATGAATCAGTACTCAATGAGTCCGGAACTACCCAGGCTATTAATAGTGAATCCGAAGTTTCCGGGTACACTGTTTCCATAGCAATGGTTTTCATCTCATTGAATTTCTTTTTAAAAGGTTTCTCTACAATGATACCGTACTTGCTCTTTTTAACTTTCCCCAGTTTTTGCTTGGGAGTGGAATCGGCTTCAAAAAGAGAAAATTGACTTTTAAATTCATCCTCATCCAGAATAAATTTGCTTTGATATGCCGGACAGGTAATCTTGTTATGGCATGATACGACAAGTATCACAAGCCCTAATAAAGACAGTATTTTATTTAGACGCAGCATATCTCTTAAAAAACGGCGGGTATAATCTTATATTGGATTCAACCAGTCATAATACAGCCTGATTCTCAACCTTTTTCCAACAGGCGCAAATATAACAGGAATTGCAGAAATATATTTAACAGGATTAATTTTGATATATGCGATGATATATTATTCAGCTGATTTCCTTAATGATCTAAAACATTCCCTAATCCTATGGCAGGATCAGGTTTCTCACCAACAGAATAATTACGGCCAGAATGAAAATAATTATGCTGATCCTATTGATCCAATGCATGATCCGCAGGTTTATATCAGGTTTTTTACCCTTTTCCTTTTTTCTGAAATAATATGAAAATACCTCTCTGAAATCAAATATTTCCCTGATTGTATTTTTACCTCTTTGATGCGACATAATTTCGATGAAAATAATTAATTATCTGATGGCATTTCTATCCAGTTTCCGTCATGCCGGATTAGATTTATTAGTTCATCAACAGCATCTTCGGAAGGGACTCCACGTTTGACTACTTCTTTACCCTTATATAAAGTGATTTTACCTTTTCCGGATCCGACATATCCATAATCGGCATCCGCCATCTCACCGGGACCATTTACAATGCAACCCATAATGCCGATTTTAACTCCTTTTAAATGATCAGTACGCTTCCGGATCAAAGCTGTCGTCTCCTGCAGGTCGAATAATGTTCTTCCACATGAAGGGCAGGAAATATACTCTGTTTTTGTAATCCTGGTTCTCGTGGCCTGAAGGATCCCGAATGCAGTTTCATTACAAAACTGCATTATGCTGTTAATATCCTTTGATTCTCCTGGTGAATTTGTTGAGCTTGTCAGCATTAACCCATCTCCCAGACCATCTGTAAGCAATCCTCCAAGATCAGTAGCAGAGAACAACCTGAACTTATCAACATCATCAGATGGGTATTCACCCTTAATTATAACAGGGATATTGATCTCGTTATTGATCAATTCGACAAAGAGTCTTCGAATATCAGCAAGTTTATGGGTGTTATCGGATTGTACAATGAGTATGAAATTTTCCTTTTTCCCGATAAGGTCCAGGATTTCCGGATCAAGATCGCCTGTACCAAGGCATATAAAGTTTAATTCAGGATGAATCTCTTCTGATTTTATAAAGGTATCTTTATCAAACAGGGGATACATGTTTTCCTTGTTGTCAAGATCTCTCCAGAATTTGTAATCGACTATTTCCCTCAATCCCGGGGGCAGTTCAACTGAGGATGGGCTTTTTCCTGAATAAATGTAATCAGCACTGATATCTTTTCTGACGAATTTATCAGGTTCCGGGAGATATACATGACCAATGGGTCTTAAATCAGAATATTCCTTAATCGTTTTATTCGAATAGTCAGCAATAACACGAGGAACGTTAGTTCCACCTATGTCAGAGACTTCATCTGAAACACGTTTTGTATATTCAAACGGATCAACAGGATAATTAATGATCTCTGGTATATCTTTATGGTCCGGACGCTTTTTATACCGGCTGACCAACCTCCGGGCCACAGGGATTTCGGCTTCGGGTTCTTCAGTCAGAGAAACCCGGATGGTATCCCCCAGTCCATCTTCTAGCAAGGTCCCAATTCCAACAGCTGATTTTATTCTTCCATCTTCAGCTTCTCCTGCTTCCGTAACACCAAGGTGCAAGGGATAAGGTTTAAGGTTTTCTGCATCAAGCCTGTTAACGAGCAGGCGATATGCCTGGATCATTACTTTCGGATTGCTTGCTTTCATTGAAAGAACAATATCATAGTAGTTTAGGTCTTCACATATTCTGACAAATTCAAGAGCAGATTCAACCATACCCATGGGTGTATCCCCATACCGGCTCATGATGCGGTCGGAAAGGGATCCATGATTTGTACCAATTCGCATTGCCGTACCATATTCCTTACAGATTTTGACAAGGGGAGAAAATTTCTCACGTATCCGGTCTAATTCAGCATTGTAGGTGTCCCTGGTATACCTTATGTTCTCGAATTTCTTTTTATCAGCATAATTGCCGGGATTGACACGGACTTTCTCAACAATCCGGGCAGCCAGTTCTGCGGCATTGGGAGTAAAGTGTATATCTGCGATCAAAGGCGTATCATATCCCCTTGATCTAAGTTCTTTTTTGATGTTTTCAAGATTTGCAGCCTCATTCATTGATGGAGCGGTAACTCTGACATATTCACATCCGGCCTCTATCATTCTAATGGATTGTTGAACAGTCCCCTCGGTATCCATGGTATCCACGGTAGTCATGGATTGTATTCGTATCGGATGGTTGCCACCCAGGGGTAAATCCCCGATCTTTACCACTTCAGATTGACGCCTCTCGTATCTTGTAAGACTTTTGCAATATTTCTTACCGAGATTTCCGGAAAACTTAATTTGAGCCATTTGTTTGATTTGCTATTTTCTAAATAACTATTTACGAAGTTAAATGTTCTGATTCAATTATTATAAAGATTCGCAATAATCACCAATTCTTTTTATCCTTTCCTGAATCAGTTCATTGTTCCCCAAGGATCCCAGATTTAATTATTTACTAATATATTTAGCTATATTTAAATTGTTTTTATCATTTATGCTAATTATTTTAGCATATGTATTTATCATGTCACACACATTTCAGCTTGCTTTACGGCACTTTGGCCCCGAAAGAGCTGTTTCTGGAAGCCCGCAGGAACAAGGTCAGGAAACTGGCTTTAACTGACATCAACAATACCTCAGCGTTTATCGAGATGGTCAGGATATGCCGGGAAAATGAGGATGAGCACGGGTTGGAAATAATCCCGGGAATCGAATTCCGGAAAGATGGCAAGTTTTTATATTCTGCCATAGCCATG
>CBDUCT010000076.1:0-11309 GCA_965365715.1 uncultured Cyclobacteriaceae bacterium
TTGGTATGCCTTTCATCTCCCTGGTCTGACGATTTATATTTGCTTTCAATTTTAACATGGCCGCCATTAATTCTTCCGTTAAAGCTGGCACAATCACCGGCAAATAATACTTTTTCTCCTTTTTCAAGGTTCAGATCATCTGTTACATTCCCCACAACATACCGGATTTTACGGATTTTATTCAGGATCTCTGGTTGTGATGTTTTGTAAATATGCACGGCTTCCTGCAAGGCGCCAGGGCACCCTCCCCAGCAATAGTCCTTTGAGTGTTTTTCAGGGAACGTTCCTACTGTACAAGACAGATTTCCTTTATTGTTAAAATATTTATCCACTCTCTCGAGAAAAAAACGGAAGTTTCTGTTCTTATGTTGTAGTTCTTCGAGAGGATAGTCACCAAGTAGGTCGATTTGACTTAAATTCATAGGGCCAAACCCTCTTTCAGAAGTGTGCTTCAAGTGTAAAACTGAGTCAGGTTCTATATTGACCATATGGCAACCTACTGTATCAACAGCACATGAGTTGGAACCCATGATGATAACACCCATCAGAAATGGATCAGGTGTTAGCATCATTTTTTCTCCGGCGATAATGGCATCCACCGCGATAAACTTGGATTGAACCACTTCCTGAAGATCAGCTATCTTGTGTTCGAGGAACTGGTTGTGATCGACCAGGCGGTGCCTGTCATCCTGTATGCCGATATAGTTTTTCAGACTGAGGGTCATCCGGGTCCAGGGATGGGCTTTGAATTTTGGAAGGTTTATCAGAAAATCAGTTTCAGTAACTGATTTCGGGATAAATACATTTTTTCGGATGGCCTTTTCACTATGAAGTGCAACCGGGACCTGCTTTTCCTCATCGAAGAAATAAGACTTGATTCTATGTTTCTTTATTACCGGGAAATATCCGGCCTGTTTGAAATTATACCGGGTAGGAATGGTTATGCCTGATCTTTCTCCTACCGATAACTCTTCAATTTCAGAAGAATGAGATTTTACGCCACCCAGAACACCATCCAGAAATTCACTCCTTGTAAACGAATGAGGGAAGAATTCCTTATGCGCAATAACCACATTTGGCTTAAGCATGGTCTTACCATAGGGTTCTACATCCAGTTCCTCCATCCCCTCCTTAATTATTCCGGCGATTTTGTCGGGATTATAATCGTCACATCTTCTCAGGATTACTTTATATTTTCCGGACATCTGATTTTGGGAATATTATGTAAGACAATATAGTTGAATTTAAGATTTTATCTATATGAAATGCTCTAATTTTCTAATTATGGATTTGCGATTTAAAATGTTTTTTTATCTATCTTTGCAGCTCGATCATTAAGCTCTTGCTTTATTTTTAATCCATACAGAGGGTTGGCGGAGTGGTCGAACGCGGCGGTCTTGAAAACCGTTGTCCTCTCGGGGACCGGGGGTTCGAATCCCTCACCCTCTGCAAGACAAAAGCCTGGTACGAAGTGCTGGGCTTTTCTTTTTTGATGCGTTGGAAGCAGGCTTCCATAAGCAGGCAAAAGACAAAGGACAGACTTGCAAAGCAAGTCTGTCCTTTGTCTTTAGCTTCCCTTTACAAGGATCGCGATCCTGCTTTAGCAGGAGAGCAATCCCTTTATTTTGCTTGAGGGTTCGGACGCCCACCATAAATGGGATCACACCAATCCTGTTTTCAAAAAGAGAAATAATCCCGAAATGTAATACGACTGGATATGAACCACCGGATGAAAAAGAAAACCGTAGTTTAATGAAGTCTACAACATCTTTTGAAAAGTTCGATAGTATCGTTTAACTTTAACATCAATAATTCAATCTTGATTTTAAAATGTCCAAAGACCAACCATAAAGAGAAGAATTGATGAATAGACGGTACTCATTATGGAATCTATCACCCTTGTTCCGCAACCTGATCACTTTTATTATTTTAATACCAGGCTCTCTAATCTATGGTTGTAACCGGAAGCCGGTGACTGAGGATGAAGTACGTCCCAATATTATCTATTTCTATACCGACCAGCAAAGCGCAAATATGATGAGTTGTGCAGGGAATACATGGCTCGAGACGCCCGCTATGGATTATATCGCAAAAAATGGTATCCGGTTCACACGCGCCTACACGACGAACCCGGTGTGTTCACCGGCCAGGGTCAGCCTGATGACGGGAAGATTTCCCGGATATTTCATGGATAAAAACGGGAATCCGGTAAAGGAGAATGTAGGCTCCATGCGCATTCCCGGAGTTACTGAAGAGGTGCAGAACACCACCATTGCATCCTGGCTCAAAAAAGCGGGGTATCACCTAGTCTATGGCGGCAAAGAGCATCTTCCGCAATCTTTAACTCCGGCAGCTTTAGGTTTTGAAGATATTACGGATAATGAGCGGGATGAATTGGCAGAAAAATCAGCTGAATTCATAGCTTCAATACCGGAGGAGCCCTATCTATTAATCATTTCCTTAATTAATCCCCATGACATTTGCTATATGGCGATCCGGGATTTTGCTAAAACTGAACATGAGAAAATGCTTCTGGAAAGGGGTGAAACAGAACTGGCCACGCTGGATGAGGCCTTAAAATGGCCGGAAGGGATCACTGAAGATGACTTTTATGAACATTATTGCCCACCATTACCCCCGAACTTTGAACCGCAGGAGGATGAACCTGAAGCCATCACCTGGCGGATCAGTAAAAGAGATTTCCAAAAGAATGCAAGGAATCACTATACGGAAAAAGACTGGCGCCGACATCGATGGGCCTATGCCAGGCTTACCGAGGAGGTCGACAGACAGATCCAAATCGTTCTGGATGCTCTTAAAGAAAGTGGTCAGGAAGAAAATACACTTATCTTGTTTTCAAGCGATCATGGAGATATGGATGGTGCACACCGTCTGGAACATAAGAGCCTCCTGTACGAAGAATCTGCCAATATCCCATTTCTGGCTATGTGGAAGGGACATATACCGGCTTCTCAGGTGGATAGCGTGCATTTAATATCCAACGGACTTGACCTGTTACCTACGCTTTGCGATTATGCAGGTATTGATGGAAGATCTGATCCGAGGGGGATGAGTCTAAGACCCTTGTTTGAAGGAAAAGTAATTGAATGGAGAAACAATCTGGGTGTGGAAAGTGAGGTAGGAAAGATGGTTGTCGACTCCGAGGGCTATAAGTATATCAGGTACAATGTAGCAGGTACTGAGGAATATTTGATGGATCTGAACATGGATCCCTATGAAATGACACATTTTACGCATCTACCTGAATATGCCGGGAAAATGGATGAGCTGAAAAGTATTTATGATCAGGAATGGTTTAAGGAAATACACTGAATATTTTTTTATTGACTTTTTAGACAATTGAACTGATATGCTTTCCTTAACGAAGGAATAGCATCCGAGAAATAAAAGTATACTATGCACAGATCTATCATAATAATTATTTTCATTGGATTCTTTTTGCAGGTAGAATCGAATTTAGATGCACAGGATAAGAAAAGCACATTGGAGATTGAACTTGAGGAACTCGCCAATATTAATCTTTTGCCCAGGTACCGTGATCACACGTCAGTGGCCATGGAATCCTCCTACGACAGAACAGAAGGAAATGACGACGGATTTTCAGGTAAATATTCCTATATCAGAAAAGAAGGCCCCGGACGTCTCGTCATTGCAGACCTTGAGGGACCCGGTGTTATTCAACGTATCTGGACACCTACTCCCACGGAAGATACGATTCAGTTTTATTTTGATGGTGAAGAGAATCCCAGGATCAGTATCCGGTTTATTGACCTTTTCTCCTCGGATGTATTTCCATTTGAATCACCCCTGGTTGGTAATGAAGTAGGGGGATATTATTGTTACCTGCCGATCCCATATGCAAAAAGTTGTAAGATAGTCTATCTGGGTAAAAGAATACAGTTTCATCAGATCCAGCACAGGACATTTCCCGGAAATTCAGTTGTTACGTCCTTTTCACCAAATCTTACCAGTGAGGAAAAAACAGCTCTTCATAATACTTTGGAAGAATGGGAAGAATATGATCCCCTGGAATCGATTGACGAAAACAATTTGAATATTATCGAGAAGGAACTTTTTATTAAAGCCGGAGAAACAGTTAACCTGGCTGATATTAACGAGGGTGGTCGAATTGTCAGAATGGAATTCCAGGATTTATCAGCAATTGATGACCCCGATACTCCTCTGATATTAAAGGCCAAATGGGATGATGATGATGAATATGCGATTAATGCTCCGATGAAACATTTATTCGGATACGCTTTCAGGAAAACACCAATGAGATCCATGCTTACAGGGGCAGAAGGAAATCTTCATTATATAAATTTTCCAATGCCTTTTGAGAAATCAGCTACACTAGAGTTAAGCTATTTGAAGAAACAATTGCAGAGCCAACCTGAAGTCAGGTTTACATCGAGAATATTTATTCTGCCGGATAAGAGGGATAAATCCAATGAAGGAAAATTTTATTCTTGCTGGCGCAGGGAAAATCCGGAAATTGGAACACCTTATACTATTTTAAATTACAAAGGTAAAGGGCATTATGTGGGAACCATATTAATGTGTCAGGGAATCGAAGAGAATTTGAATGGTCATATATCAACCATTTTTTTTGAGGGTGATGATATCACAACTATTGATGGTGAACAAAGGATGCATGGAACCGGGTCGGAAGATTACTTCAACGGAGGTTGGTACGCCGTGGGTGATCGTTGGGATAAATCGTATAGTCTTCAACTCCACGGTTGTCTGGGATACTCAATTCCGCTGGCCCGTACCGGTGGATATCGGTTTTTAGTAGGAGATAAAGAGACATTTGAAGAAAGCTATAAACTCACCATTGAACATGGGCCTGAAAATAATAATTGGCCGGTGGACTATGCTTCCGTGGCTTTTTTTTATGGGGAATTACCAGCTGACGCTAGCATGGAACCAACTTTAGAACTTTCCGGTGATTTCATCCCACCTAAAGAAATGGAAATATTGCCGATAAGTCATTTCAGTTTTCAATCATTTGGATTTCCTCCTGATGAATTTACGCTTTTCAGGAAAAGAGTGAATGGTAAACAGGTCTACGTAATGCACAGCCATTCGGATAAGGGTTATGTGAAAGTGGATTTACAAGTAGGAGTTGAAGGTACCTATGATTTGTATATTTCTTATTTTAAATCTCCTGAGAGTGGCATGCTGCAGGTCTTCCAGAGGCAAAAGCCTATTTCAGAAGAGTTCAGTATCAATGCCCCTGAATTTCAATATGTGGAAAAACAACTATTTGGCAGGATCACAATCAATGAGCGGGAGGCGCCTTTAACTTTTCGGATGAAGGGTGAAAAAGGAAAGTGCGATTTCATACTGGATCGTTTTCATCTCGTAAAAAAGTGATATCGAATAAGTACTTAGCTTGTCTCTTCCTAAAATAAATGACAGTTTTTTACTTAATTGTAAACTGGCGATTAGCAAGAAATACTGATACCAGTTTTAATCTTACTTAAGTCACATCATTTCTTTCGTTGGAAAAATCGAGGTAGGTTTTTTGGGAAATAATATCTCTGATCCTAATGATGCTATCAAATATTTCGCTGAAGGATGTATACAATGGGGCTATTCCCAGCCGTATGTTATCCGGCTCCCTGAAATCCGGGATGACAACAGGCATACCTTCCGGTGGATGGATCATGGCCTGGTTGATGCGGTACGCTTCTTTATGTGTGATGCTGATATGCGATCCCCTTTTTCTGACATCGCGGGGCGACCCCAACCTGCATCCAAGGGGGTCCAGCCAATGCTCAATCATTGAGATCATATATTCTGATTGGCTCTCACTTTTCTTTCGTAATTTGTCAATCCCGGCTTCCCTTATCATAGCAAGTGCTTTCTCCAGAGCTGATAGGGATAGTATAGGAGGTGTGCCGGTCAGAAATTTTCGTATTCCTTTCGCCGGAGAATATCTGGTTGAAAAAGAAAAGGGATCATTAGCTCCGAACCACCCCTGCACGGGATTATGCAGTTTTTCCTGCAGATCTTTCCTGATATATAAGAAAGCAGGAGCTCCCGGGCCCCCGTTCAGATATTTATAGGTGCATCCGATCGCCAGATCGACCTCGCTTGCTTTCAGATCGATTGGAACAACTCCGGCGCTGTGGCTCAGATCCCAAAGTATCAAGGCATTCTGATCATGAGCCAGTTGTGTAACCTCTGAAATAGGATACAAAAATGAACTTTTGTAGGCCACATGTGAAAGGCATACAAGACCGGTCTCTTTATCAACCGTATCTTTAATTTCATTAATCCCTACTGTTAGTCCGTCAGAACTTTTTACTTGATTCACCTCCCAGGGTGGGTGCTGACTCGCCAGGCCCTCTAGTATATACAGGTCGGAAGGGAAATTGAGTTCATCCGTGAGGATTTTCTTTTTTCCTACCTGATAATTAATGGAAGCCCAGGCAAGTTTGTAAAGATTAACTGAGGTCGAATCACTGATGATCACTTCACCGGGCTCTGCTCCAAGTAGCTCTCCGATCCGGTCGCCCAGGTCTGACTGTCTGAGATACCAGGACTCGTTCCAGCTGCGTATAAGGCGATCACCCCATCGGTATTGAATTTCTTCCTCCAGGGATGAGATCGCCTGTAATGGCAAGCGTCCCAGAGAATTCCCATCCATATAGATTATGGAGGGATCTTTTATCATAAATTGATGACGGAAAGTCTTTAAGGGATCGGCTAAATCCTGTGCTTCAGCATAAGAACGGTTGGGATTGAATTCCATTATTTTTCCGTGCTTAGTATGGTCTTTGCCAGTGGAACAAGCTTATCGGTCCAGAGAGCATACATCTTTGCCGAAGGGTGCAAACCATCTTCTGCAATCAATGTCGAGTCGTCGGTAACGTTCCTGGTTATCGCGGTTACATCAACATACCGGGCACCCATTGCCTGTGCACTTTTATAATTAATTCTATTAAAGGCATCAATTTCCTTTCCTATAGTTTCCCGGTCACGATTTGCAGCAAAGGGAGTAAGGCCCCAGTCCGGGATCGAAATTACGATCACACGCCCGGATTTACCTCCTGCAAATAGTATAGCCTTCTGAAGCAGTTCTTTAAATTCATTGTCATACTCATCGATATCACGGCCACGATATTGATTGTTTACACCGATCAGAAGGGTAACCAGATCATAAGGGGGTGTTAAAGCTTCCGGATCGATGGCAGCCTGAAGTTCATCTGTAGTCCATCCCGTCCGAGCAATGATCAACGGTTTTTCGAGAGATATGCCATTTGACCGCAACCGTTCGTAGAGTTGGTAAGGGAAAGATGACTCTGTAGGAACGGATTCCCCGATGGTATAAGAATCCCCAAGTGCCAGATATGTTTTAGTTTCCATATTCGATGTACCCCCGCAACTTATCAAAAAAAAGATCAATCCGAAGGATATGACAATTTTAATCATGTTTTAGTTATTAGTACGGAATAGTTCTGCCTAAAATAACACACAAAATCTCAAAACTTATTAATCAGTAATAAGATAATTAATTGAAAAGAATGGATCAGCCTATAGAGTGGTAAAGCCGGCATTATGCAATAATACTATCAGTAGGAATAAAATATGTTTTCCAAGCTAGAATAAGATCGTTTAGAGACAGATCCTAATTCAATTCTACTGATTTATCTCAGTTAAAAGAACATAATGGAATAATCCGGACAAGCCAGGAAACTCATTAATAATTCAGTTAACCAAACGTGGGATCGGTTCAAGGCAGAACTAACATTTAAGCTCTGAAAAGGATTTCTAGGAGAATTGCCAAAAAGAATTCTTCACTATTAAAAGTTTTCTTAATATTTTAGAAAGGCATTTCGTAATTTTTCTGAATTGGATTATTTTTTTAAATCCTATTTCAATATTCTGCCAAAGAATTAACGAATCAATTAGGAGAATTACATCATAAGCCAAAATCATTTTTAGATCATTGGTATGTAAATGAAAACTTTAGAACTGATAGATTATATTGTTTTTGTAGGATACTTTTTACTCGTTATTGGCATAGCATTTTATGTTTCCCGGAAGCCGAAAGATCATAAAAGAAATACTGAAGATTATTTCCTGGCTGGAAGGGCGTTACCGTGGTGGATTATTGGAGCATCTCTTATTGCATCGAATATTTCGACCGAACAAATTATCGGGATGAATGGAACAGCTTTTGAAAGCGGGATTGCTGTTATTTCATATTCCCTGATCGGCGCAGCAGTTACCATACTCATTGTCGCTAAATACTTCCTTCCAAAATTCCTCAGAAGTAAGATTTACAGTATGCCGGAATTCCTAGAGAAACGATATGATAAAAGAGTTAGTGCTACAATGAGTGTATTCTGGATACTTGTATATGTTTTTGTTAACCTAACATCCGTTTTATCATTGGGAGCAATCACACTTCAGGCGGTTTTGGGAATTCCGATAATATATAGTGTGATAGCCCTTGCCTCCTTCTCAGCTTTATATACAATTTATGGAGGATTGTCAGCAGTAGCTTGGACTGACTTTGTACAGGTAGGTGTTCTGGTAATTGGTGGGCTGGCGGTTGTTTGGCTTGGTCTGGAAAGGATTGCAGAATTAGAAAACCAAACAGGGATTATACAAGGTTTTAGTAGTTTGTTAAACCATCAATCTGATAAATTTCATACCATCCTTCCTGTAGATCATTTTGAATTGCCCTGGACTGGGGTATTTTTTGGTGGATTATGGATCGCGGCTTTGAGTTATTGGGGGTGTAATCAATATATAATACAACGCGCTTTAGCAGCTAAAAATCTTAAAGAAGCACAAAATGGTTTATTGTTTGCCTCATTTTTATCGATCATTGTAGCAGTAATTATAGTCTTGCCTGGAGTTATTGCGAGTGATTTGTTCCCATCTCAAGTAAATGCCCGGGATGAGGCCTTTCCGGTATTGATCAAAGAATTGATACCTACCGGATATGCCGGTCTTGTAATAGCAGCTCTTATTGCTGCAATAATATCTTCTTTAAATAGTATGTGCAATAGTGTTGCAACGATCTTCACTATGGATATATATTTAAAACAAATAAAGCCAGATGCAAGTCAGACTCAACTCGTTAAGGTAGGCAGACTGGTAACCGCGGTGGCTCTTGTTCTCGCTGTGATGGTGACCCCTGCCGTGGCCTCTATGGGGAAACTCTTTTCCTTTATACAGGAGTATACGGGATTTATCACCCCTGGAGTATTGTGTTTGTTCTTACTTGGATTGTTTTGGAAAAGAACCACTTCAAAAGCAGCATTATGGTCCGTTCTTTTGACGATACCCATCTCTGTTGCATTTAAGACAGTCTTCCCTGAGATCGCTTTCCTCGATAGAATGATGCTTACCTTCTTAATACTTGTAGGTATAACCGTATTTATCAGCCTTAAACAGGATTACAATTATAAGACTGATGATGTTGTGCAGGAAGGTGTGAAAGGAAAATCCATAATCTTTAATGCAGGAGCCCTTATAATTCTCGCTTTTATTGCCATGTTTTATATAGTATTTTGGTAGTTGACATTAATTCAGGTACCTTGAAAAGGTGCAAGATATTTCCGGATTGTTTTAGAGTATTTGGAGCAGATAATTTGTGTTATATAATTAAAATAAATTAGATAATGAAATACATAGCCACGATCTTTTTTACTACGATATTTTTACAATCCGAAGCTATAGAAACTATTGATATAAACTCAAGATCAATCACAATTGATAATAATAAAATGGTTCGTGAGATAGAATATTCAGGAGACAGTTTATTCACCTCTTCATTCAGACTCAGGACTAATGATGTTGGGCTGATTGCCAAAAGCCCGGATTTTTCATTTTTATTGAATGATGAACCATGTAATGGATACTCAGGGTGGAAAATTATCCAGGAACAAGCAATTTCAGACAATGCACAGGGGACAGGGGTAAGGCTTCTTCTTACTGAAAAAGAAATTTCAACTGGAATCCAGATGGAAATTTCGTATATGGTTTATCCTGATTTGCCATTGATCAGAAAGTGGATAAAATTTACGAACAACGGGGAAGCTGACCTCAAGATCGAAGCCTTGAACATCGAGGATTTCAATACAAACCTGGATTATGTCCATACAATGGTGTATAACAATTACGCAAGGATGAAACACCTCATGAGATATGAGGGGTCCTGGGACGATCCCTTAGTTGTTCTGCATGATATGAGCAAAAGAGCTGGTATAGCTCTAGGTAATGAAGCCATAGGAGTAATAAAAAGAACGGCTTTCCACACTAAAAGAGCAAATATTGAAGTTGGGTTATCACATCAGAACCAGGATTTTCCTTTCAGGAAGTGGTTAAAACCGGGAGAAAGCTGGGAAAGCCCAAAGACATTCGCATGCTTGTACGCCGATGAAAAAAATGGTTTCAATGTGGTAAATAATGAAGTTAATGAATTCATTACCAAGCATATGCAGGTAAAGGTCCTGCAATTGCCTGAAAAACCAACTTTCGTATATAATACCTGGTATCCTTTTAGAACACATATAAGTGATTCACTGATTCGGGAGGTTGCAAAATCGGCAGCAGAATGTGGAATTGAAGAGTTTATAATTGATGATGGATGGCAGGTAAATGCTCATGGTCAATCCTCGATTCGTGGTTGGGGTGAAAATTACGGTGATTGGTTTGTCGATAAAAATAAATTCCCTAATGGGCTTAAATCAGTATTTGATTATATTAAGGAACTTGGCATGAAGCCCGGGTTGTGGATATCTATAGGTTCTGCAACCAAAGACTCAAAGGTATTCCAGGAACATCCCGAATGGTTTGTTAAAGATATCAAAGGAAATCCTGGAAATCTCCATTTTGATGCGGAAGATCAGGGATTCTATACTGCCTCCTTCGCTACTGAATGGAAGGATTATATAAAGGAGGTAATTCTTCGTCTGGTGGAAGAACATGGGTTGGCCTATGCCAAACTTGATTTGGCCGTAGTTACAAGTCCTTATGTCAACCGAAAGGAAATATCCGGTTCATATGCCACTGATCAACCCAATTACCGGGATCAACAGGAATCATACACCGTATTTTACGAACGTTTGCTGCAATTCTTTGATGAATTACATACCGAAGCACCTGAATTATTTATTGATTGCACATTTGAAACTGCAGGGAAACTGCATCTGATGGACTATGCAATTGCAAAACATGCCGAAGGAAATTGGTTGTCCAATATCGAGGACCCTTCACCCGTCGGCCCGTGACTTGTGGATCATGGAGGAGGCCGAGTGATG
>CBDUCT010000077.1:0-11298 GCA_965365715.1 uncultured Cyclobacteriaceae bacterium
CCTAGGTTTAGCGGCGACATTCGATCCTGAAATTGGAGCTCAATATGGCAGAATGATGTCAGAAGAATGGCGTGCTATGGGAATCTCCATGCAAGTCGCAACACAAATGGATCTGGCTACAGAACCCAGGTGGAGACGCATTCCCGGGACTTTCGGTGAAGATCCTGCCCTGTCAATGGATATGGCCAGAGCGATAATCAACGGATGGCAATCTACCTATGATGAAGAGGGTAATGATGTGGGTTGGGGCAAACACAGTGTGAACAACCAGATGAAGCACTGGCCCGGTGACGGTGCCGCCGAAGGTGGTCGCGAGTCGCATACACGTGACGGAGCATACAATGTATTCCCTGGAGATCAATTTTGGACGCATACCTTGCCGTTTGCTGCCTGTATGGACTTGCCTGGTAAGACTGGAACCGTAACGGCTGTCATGACAAACTATTCCATCGGCATTGAAGCAGATGGTTCGCCGGTGGGCGGGCAACGATTGGGCACAAGCTATAGCTCTTACAAAATCAACCAATTGTTGAGAGAGAAGTATGGCTGGGATGGCTATATCCTGACTGACTTCGGTATTCTAACCAGCAAGAATTATGGTGTTGAAAATTTGACCCTGGTTGAAAAAATGTTAGCCACGCTGGAAGCCGGATGTGATGCCTTCGGCGGTGAGGGAAGAGACGGGCAGAAGAGTGTTGATTTAGCTATGGAAGCCTATAAACTTGGGGTTGAGAAGCTTGGTGAGACCGAAATGGATGAAATCATGAAGAAGTCGACAGAGCGGATGCTGAGAACCCACTTTAATATCGGTATTGTTGACAATCCGTATCTCAATCTTGAAGTGACCGAAACGGTACCCAACAACTCAGAGCACAATGCCGCAGGATACCAGGCACACCTCAAGTCCATCGTGATGCTGAAGAACAGTGAAAGCACTATTCGTGAGGCCTCCTTAGAAGGTGAAAAACTCAGGGTGTATATCCCCAGGATATTTGTAGCAGCAACCGGCGGATGGAGGAGAACACCGGCATCTGCGGAGCCAGGATTCGACCTGGAAATAGCAGAAGAATATTATGATGTTCTGACTGATGATTTGGCCGATACATTTACAGGCCCGAGGGACAGAGAAGGCAATCCTACCCTATCGCCGGATGACATCATACGTGCCTCCAAGGAAGAAATTGCCCGATGTGATTTTGCCATTGTCAGGATAAACAATCCTAAAAACGGGAATCCAACCTTCATGGAGTCGGGAGGCATGAGGGATGGCGGTCCTGGATCCGAAGGAAGTATATCAGATCGTGAAGAGTTTACCTATCTTCCTATTTCACTGCAATATCGTTCCTATACTGCAGATTCAGAATTTGTGCGCCGGGAGTCTATCGGGGGAGATATGATCGAGGTGACCGAGAACGGTACGGAGAAAATGGTCAAGGAGAATCGCTCATATTTCGGCGAGACAGGAATTATTACGAATGAAAGTCACCTGGATCTGGTGCTGAATACCGCATCGGCTATAGAGAAGGTCATTGTGGTCCTGGACGTGTCCAACCCAATGGTGTTTAATGAATTCGAAAGCGAGGTTGATGCAATCCTGGTAGGATTCGGCGGTAATAGGGCAGCCAATATACCCGACAAAGCATTTCTTGAGGTTATTTCCGGTCAGGTAGAACCTTCAGGGCTACTTCCAATTCAAATGCCCGCGAATATGGAAACCGTAGAGGCTCAATTTGAGGATGTACCGAGAGATATGGAAAGTCATGTCGACAGCGATGGAAACAGTTATGACTTTGCATTTGGCCTGAATTGGTCAGGCGTGATCAAAGACGAACGCACGGCAAAGTATGATGTGCCTCCGATTGTGGGTAAACCAATTGAATAAATATAAACCCGGTGAAAATTCGCCTAAAAAAACGCCTTTAAATAATTACCATAAAGATGCTTAATAGTATGGGGTTGTAACCCCATCTAATTTCATTATGATCTGATAGGAAAATCGTAAAATTATGATCTAATCTGAAAGTCGTAAATAGGATAATTGTTGAATTTGATTGATTGAGTTAATAGAAGATCATAAAATTTTTAGAAATGAGATATTCGAAAATGCTTAGAGAACATTTTGATGGAATTAATCTTATGGCTGAAGATTTACTCCTACTGGAATCCTTTCAGATTAAATATTTACCTGAACGGATCCCACAGAAAGAGTTTGCTACATTAATTCGAGCATATCCATACATTAAAAATAACCTGGTTTCAAAAAATCCTTCGATCGGTGATTTCATTACTTCTGTTTTGGAGGAAAATGAAATAATTGAAGATAAAAACCTCCAAAAAAAACATATTGATGAATTACTTTGGGAAATTGCGGATCTTATAGTCTATAATAAGTTCCCTGAAATTTATGATGAGAAGGCAAAATTCAACTGGAATATTAATGAAATTATTTCAAAACAATCATTAACTGGAAAAGTGGTAGCTGATGTTGGGGCCGGATCAGCAATGCTTGCTTTCCTGTTATCACAATATGCTGAAACAGTTTACGCTATTGAACCACTTTCCAGCTTTCGGACTTTTATTAGACAAAAGGCTATAAAAGAAAATTGCAGGAACGTATATGCTGTCGATGGATTTCTTAATGCCATTCCTTTTCCAGATGATTTTTTTGACATATTATTCACCTCGAATGCCATTGGTTGGAATATTGAGAGAGAACTTGAGGAGATAGAGCGTGTAGTCAAACCACATGGACAGGCGATTCATCTAATGAGAATTAATAAAGAAGTAACTGAAAATCCTGTACATGAAATGCTTGTTTCGGATGAATGGAATTATGCCTTCAGTAAAACGCAGGATACAGGTAGCTTTAAATTAAAGTATATCAAAACGATAAGATGAGAATTGATATAATGCATTTAGCCCGAACATATTGTATATTACATGTTGGATTAGGAGGTTTCGATAAGTTTGTGACAAGAATTCAAAGACAGTATAATTTAATTGTTTAATACCTCATATTCTCAAGCAACACAATATCGTTTTCCACACGCTAATTATGAAGAAACTTATGTTATAAAAATCATCAGAGAATCAAATATGGATATAGATAGAATTGCCATAAAAACTGATAATCTGACCAAAAATTACGGGAGCAGAATTGCCGTAAACAATTTGAACATTGAGATCAAACATGGTGAGATCTTTTCCCTGCTCGGCAAGAATGGTGCTGGTAAGACGACGACGATTAAAATGCTGAGTTGTTTATCCCAGCCTACATCAGGAAATGCATCGGTAATGAATTTCGGCATCAAAGAGAATCCATTAAAAATAAAAGGAATAATTGGAGTTTCGCCCCAGGAAACGGCGATAGCAGAACATCTAAACACAATGGAGAATCTCCTGTTAATGGGTGGTGTTTTTGGTCTGAAAAGAGATGATTCAAAAAGGAGAGCAAATAATCTGATGGAATTAATGGAACTTGAAGACAGAAAAGACCAGGCAAGAAAACTTTCAGGAGGTTTACAGCGCAGGTTAAGTATAGCGATGGCACTTATGTCCGATCCGCAGATATTATTTCTGGATGAACCGACATTGGGTCTTGATCCTCATGCAAGAAGATCCGTCTGGAATTATATTGAAAAACTGAAAAAGGAAAAAACCATTCTATTGACAACTCACTACCTGGAAGAAGCTGATTCCTTAGCTGATCAAATAGCCATAATTCACGATGGAAAAATAATTGAGGCGGGAACTTCAAGTGAATTAAAAAGCAGACATTCGGACAGCCAGACTATTAAAATTTGGGCTGAAAATATAAGCGGAGAAGTATTTAAAACGCTCAATAAACGTGGTATGGAGGTGAATGAAATATCATCCGGGATTGAGATAAGATGTAAGGAATTGGATTTTTATTCAATCATAGATTTAATGCGAGAGGAAAAAGTAAAAATTAATGGAATACAAATGCAACAACCAAGTTTAGAAGATGTTTTTCTCCATTTAACGGAAAAGGAGGAAGAAAAATGAGATTCTATAGTCTGGCAAGTCGAAATTTTAAAGAGATTTATCGTGATCCTGTTTCAATACTATTGGGTTTGGTTATGCCGGCTGCTTTATTGATACTCTTTTCTTCTATTTACTGGAGAACACAGGTAGAGATGTTTTCTCCTCAAAAGTTGACACCCGGTCTTATTGTTTTCAGTTTTGCCTTTTTAATGATGTTCTCAGCCGTCTTGCTTGCCAAGGACAGGCAAAGTGCATTTCTCACCCGGCTATATACAGCACCACTAAAACCCTCTGATTTCATACTGTCATATATATTGCCCTTCATACCACTGGCAATTATTCAAATTATTGTATGTTTTGTAATTGGGGTAATGCTCGGAGCTACATTAACTAATATATTTATTTCCCTGCTTGTTTTCCTTCTGATAGCTTTAATATGTATAAGTCTTGGGATTATTGTTGGCGCTTTGTTCACGGTAAATCAGGTTTCCGGTATTGGTGCCCTGGTTATCACTATCATCAGTTTGTTTTCCGGTGCCTGGACACCATTAAAGGTGATAGGTGGCATCTTCGAAACCATTGGTTATGCGCTTCCCTTTGCTCATGGTGTTGATGCCGCAGTAGAATTACTTTCAGGATCTAATTTAGGAGAGGTAACAGACAACCTGATTATCGTATTAATTTATGCAATTTCATTATTTATCCTGGCAATTGTATCTTTCAGCTGGTCGATGAGAAAAAAATAAAACTTGCATTTGATATAATTTTTAATTTACTTTGTTTTTCAAAGTACTTTTAAATGAAAGAAAAATACATCGAAGATCTGAAGGAGATCAAGGATATAATGAATCGATCATCACGATTCATTTCCTTAAGCGGACTTTCTGGAATTTCAGCCGGAATTTCAGCTTTGATCGGAGCCTACCTTGCATACCGTATCGTTTATACCAATCCGGATTATCAGCAATTTGGCAGAATCTTTCTTACCAATGAAAGCATCACTCAATTGCTACTGATTGCCCTCGGAACCCTTATCCTGGCTATAGGAACCGGGATCTATTTTACAACCCGGGAAACGAAAAAGAGAAATCAAAAAATATGGGATATTCAAACCAGAAGACTTCTCATTAATTTGTTTATACCTTTACTTTCCGGCGGCATTCTATGCCTCATACTTCTCTTCAAGGGATATATAGGCTTAGTAGCTCCCCTGACCCTGATATTCTATGGTCTTGCACTGGTGAATGCCAGCAAGTACACGTTGAATGAAATCAGAAGCCTGGGCCTTATGGAAATTGTACTTGGACTATTAGCGACATATTTCATAGGCTTTGGATTATTATTCTGGTCGATTGGTTTTGGAATTCTTCATATAGTCTATGGTATTATTATGCAATGGAGGTATAAGTCGTGAAGGAGCTCCTGAAAGATCTGGATAAAGCATTTGAAAATAAAATCCGACTGGGCATCATGTCAGCTCTTGTCGTTAACGAATATTTAGATTTCAATACGTTGAAGGATTTGCTGGATGTCACCGATGGTAACCTGGCCAGTCACCTGAAATCGCTTGAAAAAAAACGATATGTTGAGTATAAAAAGGAATTTCTCAATAGAAAACCAAAGACAAAATACTATGCCTCTAAAGAAGGCACGGAAGCTTTTAAGAAACACATTAACGCTATAGAACAATTACTGAAATAAAAAATTTTAATATTATACTTTGTTTTTCAAAGTACTTTTAAATTAAATTATTATGAATACTGAAAACACTATAATCGAAAAGGTAAGTAGTTTTATTAAAACTTCGGTAACCTTAAAACTGGTGACCATCACAATCCTGATGCTGCTCCTGTTGATCCCGGTAGCAATGATCACCTCCATCATCCAGGAAAGAGAATCATTGAATAATGAAGCAACCGATGAGGTCAGGTCCAAATGGGCTGCAGAGCAGCAAATTAACGGACCGATACTTACAATCCCCCTGATCTATGAATATGAAGAGGAGAACAAAAAAATCACCAGAACAAAATACTGGAACCTGCTTCCCGAAAACCTGAATGTTGATGGAGAGGTTTTACCGGAAAAATTGAGAAGAGGAATTTATGAAGTGGTGGTATACAAATCCAACCTCAATGTCTCCGGTGATTTTATCATAAATCCCAAACCTGATCCGCAGGGTCTGAAAGAAATTCACTATGATCAGGCCTTTCTAACCCTGGGTATAACAGACCTCAGAGGAATCAAGAACCAGATCAATTTAAATTGGAATGGGAAAGATCTGAGTGTCCAGCCAGGGTCCAGGCTAAACGATCTTATATATTCCGGGATAACTATTCCTATCCCTGATTGTATTGATCAGGTCGATCAAAGAATTGCTTTTAGATTTTCAATGGATCTCAACGGAAGCAAAAATCTATCTTTCATTCCGGTAGGAAATACAACGAAGGTAATGTTAAAATCTCCCTGGTCATCCCCTTCATTTAATGGCAATTTCCTTCCGGATCAGCGGGAAGTAAATAATGACGGCTTTATGGCTAATTGGTCAGTACTGCAACTCAACCGCAACTATCCGCAATCCTGGATCGGGAGTGGGAATAAAGATCAGATGCAGGAATCCTCTTTCGGGGTGGACCTGATCCTGCCCCTGGATGATTATCAAAAATCATACAGGTCCGCAAAATATGCTGTAATGACCATTGCGCTTACCTTTTTAATTTTCTTCCTGGTAGAAATCCTGAATAAAAGGAAAATACATCCTTTCCAATATGCTTTGGTCGGACTTGCATTGTCCCTTTTTTATATTCTTCTGGTATCGATCTCGGAACACTCAAATTTCAACATCGCCTATGGAATTTCAGCCGTGGGAATTATTGCCATGATATTTCTGTATTCTTTAAGTGTATTTAAGAAATTCAGTCTTTCCCTGGTATTGCTCTTTACGCTTTGCGGAATTTATGGATTCCTGTTTACAACGCTTCAACTGGTTGATTATGCCCTCTTAATGGGAAGCATCGGCCTTCTTTTCATACTTGGCCTGACCATGTATTTCACCAGGAATATCAACTGGTATAGTTTGAATATGAAAACAGATTAGATCCCTATTAACAGATAATTAATAAAGTACTTATTCTTAACACCGATTTGTTGTCTTTATAATTGCCAGCCATTATCTTGGTCTGAAAATGGTATGATATGCTCATGCCAATCGTTATCGTGCACAAACCAATTCATATGAAAAAGTTTTTTACACTGATGTTGCTCTTTGTTTTGCTGACATCGCATGAATTATTTCTTAAATCAGATTCATTTTTTATGAAAAGTAACGAATCTGTTGAGCTTTACCTGTTTAATGGAACATTTGATAAAAGCGAAAATACAATTACCAGGGATCGAATAGTAAAAGCAAGAATTCTGGGACCCGGGTTTAAGTTCTATCCCAAAATAGAGGATTATTACGATAGAGACGACGCTACTTTCCTGAAATGGAATACAGGAGGACCGGGCACCTATGTCGCGGGCATCTCTACACTGCCCAGGGTGATAAAACTGAATGCCACAGCATTTACGGAATATCTGGAACACGAAGGATTAATTCATACCATTAACGACAGAAAGGCCAAAGGAATATCCGATCAGCCGGCTGCAGAAAAATATTCGAAACACGTCAAAGCAGTTATCCAGGTTGAAGATAAATTAACCAATGATTTTTCAACTGTTCTGGATTACCCTATCGAGTTCATACCGCTCTCGAATCCATATGAACTATCAGTAGGTGATGATCTCCGTATGAAGCTGTTGTTTAACGGTTTGCCCCTCTCCGACCAGGTTGTGCATATTGGTTCCAGGTCCGTTTCTGATAGCCGGGATGTTGAAGAAAAGGAAACCAGAACGGATTCCTCCGGAGAATTTTCTTTTAAAATAGATGAAAAGGGAAAATGGTATGTTGCCTCAATTTATATGCAGGAAAGTAAGGAAGAAGGAATTGATTATGAGTCCAATTGGGCAACTTTAACGTTTGAAGTTAAATGAAACTGGATTAGTGGAATATGAAGTTAAATTGGATCTTCATAGGCATATACAAAATGTAGTCGCACGATTACAGATCGTGGTCTTACGAGAACAAGAATTGGACTAACACGCACGGAGACTGGACCAACAAGTACACAGACTGGACTAACAAGTACACAGATTGGACCAACAAGTACACAGACTGGACTAACAAATACACAGACTGGACCAACAAGTACACTGACCGGACCAACAAGTACACTAACTGGACTAACAAGTACGAAAGGTGGTCCAACGATTACAAAGAGTGGTCCAACAACTACAAAAGGTGGTCCAACGAGTACAAAGCGTGTTTAAACGAGTGAAAAGACCGGACTGACGAGCATGAAGCTTGGGTAAAACAATTCAGAGATTGGGGAAGGGTCCCGTCCTAAACTAACTTTACATGTTTTACATATATTTCCTGATTTTACTTGTCATGATATTTTTTTATCCTAATTGTACTTTACATGGATAATCCAATATCCTGAATAAATTTGACATTAAGATTTTATTTCCTGATTTTCTTTTACATCAGGCTTCTTAATCCTGATTTTACTTGCCAGCTGCTTTATTTTACGATGAATTTATCGCCGTCATTTGCTAGGTGAATGTCGCCCTTATATTCTTTCAATTCATTGAGGTACATATTTTTCAGAATGGCGTTATCTGGTGCCGGCGCCAAATGATTCAAAACCAGTTTTTTGACATTTGCCCTTTCCGCCAGTGCTGCTACTTCTTTGGCGCCTATGTGATAGTCCTGAATATCGTGAATAATTTTATTATTTCTCTCCATTCCAGCATCAGCCAGTTCTTCTTCTAACATTTTTTGAAAGGACATCAACATAACTTCATGAACCAGCAGGTCACAGTCTTGAGCCATTTTTTCCAGGAATGTATTTTCCCTGGTGTCACCACTGATAACCACTTTTTTTCCATTGTATTCAATTAGATATCCAACGGCAGGTTCAATCGGCTCATGATCCACATCAAAAGCGGTAATTTTAATTCCATCCTGCTCAAACACAACCACAGTTGTATTTTGTTCCATATGATACTCATGGGGAATACCTTTTGCGCTGGAGATATCCATAATTCCCGGACCGTGGTGATCTACACGGTACTTGTTTTCAATACTTAGAAAATCGTTTGCGGCATTAACCAGCGAGTTCAAACTGTCCGGGCCATAAATGTGAAGGTCTTTTTCTCTGCCCATCACCCATGTTCTACTGATCATATTGGGCAGATCCATCATATGATCCGAATGATAATGCGTGAGAAAAATGGCATTTAATCTGGTCAAGGGCAGGCCAAGGTTTTCAGATCTTTGAACTACTCCTGCACCAACATCAAACAAAAAGAAGTAACCATTCACGAAAATGGCAGTTCCCGTTTGCGATCTTTCTCCGGGCAAGGGAGTGGAAGTTCCAACAGTTACCACAACTATACCGTCTGCATCATAAAAAGAATCTGAATTGTCCGCAACTGCCTCCAGTTGTTTCCCGATAAAGAAGGGGATCAGTTTTTCAGGATAATATTTGACCGCACCCCAAACAGCTACTATTAAGATGGTAGCAACTGATAATATAATAACGATCGTTTTTTTCATTGATATCTTGTTGTATGATATATGTCTTTAGCGGGTATTCTTATTCTAAATCATTGTTCCTAAAATGCGACTGGTCCCTGAAATGAGTCCTGATTGTTCTGAGCACGAATATTAAGCGTTGGATTAGGAAGATCAATAGTCAAATCTTCGCTAATTACACGTTCTACTAGCTCCCAGGTGTCAGGAATAATCGGCACCTCGATGGTTCTGTTTGCATCCCTGGATATGCGAATATACTCCTCACCATCAGGAGAAATCAGGATATAAAGTGTTCTGCCTGCCTTGAATTGTACCTGATGGTATTTTGCTATATAATTTCCAATTAGTAATCCATTATCATTATCCGATAACGGAACATTTTGTTGCACAACCTGGGCATTGAATAACCACTGATAACCAAAATGGCTCTCTTTTGAAAACACACCGTCTTGCATAGCATCAGGTGACCGGGAAAATGTGGCACTATCAGGCTCACCTTCCCTGGGTTCATTTTTTCGCCAATTCGCAGGAAGTTGAATAGAATCAAACTCTTCCTGTGATATCTGTTCATCATTTATCCAAACCAGAATCTCTGTAAACGAAACGATTTCCAAAAGTTCAAAACCTACTCTTTCTGTTTCTGTATCGTCAATGTCATTCGCAATATCATCTTCTGTACATCCTATCACCAATAATAGTACAGTAATTGTATAAAGTATCAGAATCCTATTTCTCATTTTTATTCATTTTTGAATTTAATAAAGCACAAAGGTTATCAAGCGTTAAATTGTTTTCCTAGTTTTTAGCGTTATATAATTGTAACATTTATAATTGCAACGTCAGGTTGTACAAATACAAGTCTTATTGACTTAAAATATTTGAGATATAGGCAAGTCCATCCATCCAGTTTATTATGAAACCGTTGTTGTGATCTCTGCCAGGGATTACCTCATATTTGAATCTGATATTACCTGTTTTCTCAGCATCTATCTTTTTACAAAACGCCTGGAAAAACTCCATCTGGTCTTCCCGGTCATTCTCACCCATTGAGGTATATAATGTTTTAGGTTTCTGAACTTTGCCTGAAAGATCATTAATGTCCTTATCTGAAAAGATATCCAACCTATACGGACTACCGGATAAATAGCTGCTGAATGAATCCGGGGTATTCATTAGCGCAAATATCACGTAGGTCCCTCCCATTGAGTAACCACACAGAAGCCTGTCGCCATCTGATCGATAAGTGTCTTCAATGTGAGGCACCAGTTCTTTAGTTATAAAATCCAGGAACTTATAACCATTCTCCTGAGGATTAAAATCAAAATTGCGATCAACATTGGGAATTCCTACAATAATTGGTTCAGTAATTTCCTCTCCTTCATACATGATCTGAGCTAAACCCGTGTAGCTGTGAAAGGTTACCTCAGCATCTAAGATAAAATGAACCGGAAAGGCAGTGCCAGAGGTATCATATCCTTGTGGGAGTCTAACATAGATCTCTCTTTCCTGATTGAGGATTTGGGAGTGAATAGTAAATTTCTCTCCTATAATAATGGGTTCATTTGAAGATTGTCCAAAAAGGAAGAAACCAGGAAATACAAAGTTAATAACCAGGATAAAAATGCTTTTTCTCATAATATGATCTGTTATACCACCCG
>CBDUCT010000078.1:0-11214 GCA_965365715.1 uncultured Cyclobacteriaceae bacterium
CGATTGTCTCATATAACTCCAGGATGTTCAGTTCGCTAAAATCATTTCGTAAAACCTCCTCATCATAAAGCATTTCAAGGACAGGTGGGCCACCGGTATTTCTTCCAAGCTGGGCCTTGCTGAACGCTTCGACCAACAGCAAACCGCCGGGTTTAAGCATTGAGGTTAACTTTTGATGAATGCCATCCCTGACCTGAGACAGTAAATGGAGGAAGATTAGTGCAATGGCATCATAAGCATCCTCATCCGGTTCATAGGATGATAAGTCCTGAACCTGGTAATCTATTTTTACATTATTGATTTCAGCCAGTTTCTTGGCTTTATCCATTCCTGCCCGGCTTTGATCCACAGCATATACTTCCCATCCTTTCAATGCTGCATAAACTGCATTACGTCCTTCACCCTCTCCAGGGAGAAGAAGCTTGCCAGGTGTATTGCTGTCAATGAATGACCTAAAATAAACGTTTGGATCTGTACCGTATGCATATTCGCGATCACTGTATCGATCATCCCAGAATTCTGAACTCATATATACCGAGGTTTTATAGTTTAAAAGTTAAATCGGGATAAATGTTTCGCCCAATGTTGAATTTATGTAAATTTATAAAAGGTTTAATCAATTTTATCTCCTAAAATTTTTTTTAAGATGGCTAATACACCACCAAAAAGATATCAGGAAGTTAAAGATCAGTTTCCTGAGATCATTGAAGCTTATGAAAAACTTGGCAAAGCTACCCATGAAGGTCCGCTCCCTCCAAAATATGTTCATCTGATCAAACTTTCAGCATCTGCTACCATGAGATCGGAAGGGGCTGTGCATAGTCATGCAAGGAGGGCGATGGAACATGGTGCAACAAAAGAAGAAGTCCGCCATGCAGTTATCCTGTTGACAAATACTATTGGCTTCCCAAATATGATGGCAGCCCTGTCCTGGGTGGATGATATTTTGAACTGATGATGAGATTTTTTATCAGGTCTTTATTATTAATTTCTTGCATTTCAGTAATTTCCTTGAGGTGCTCGATTGATTCTCGGTATGTGGTCACATATCCGGAGATTGAGGAATTACATACCAGTGAAATTTACGAGGTTCAGGTGAATAACCGAACGGTGTGGGTGGAGAAATTCAGGACTGAAATGGATATCGTGAACCTTGCGGACTGGTTTACCACTGAATCTTATACCCGGGAACAGCAGGAGGTGCACATTGCGAATTTCTCCTGTGAATCGCAAATCTTGATCACCCTGAGGGTAAATGAACCTGTAAAATCGGTAAGCATCAAGCCAAACAGCAGAGAAATAAAGTACATCATTGAAGGAAATCTTATCCGTTTTTCTTTGCCAGGACCCGATCAGATATATATTGAGATCAATGACCTTCCTCCATTATGCTTATTTGCTAACCCTCTTGAAACTGATGTGCCTTATCAGAACGATGCAAATGTCAGGTACTTTGGCCCCGGTGTGCATAAACCGGGGATGATGCAGCTTAATGATAATGAAATCATATATATAGCAGGAGGAGCTATTGTTTATGGTGGTATCCGGGCGAATGGATCATCAGATATTAAAGTGCTGGGAAGGGGTATATTGGACGGTGGTTTTGAGCATAAACGAATGGTAGTCCTGGAGGATGCTCAAAATATTGAATTCGATGGAATCCTGATTCGGAATGGCGTATCATGGACTAATACCGTGATTAATTGTAAAGAAGTTAAATATACGGGTATAAAAGTGATCAGTTTTGGTCCCGGGGGAGATGGTATCAACCCGCTGGGATCCCAAAATATGGAGATCTCCAACTGTTTCCTGAGATGTACCGATGATTGTATAGCAATAAAATCCCCGGATTCGAGTCATGTGGTAAGGAATATCAGGGTATTCAACAATACCATGATTGGTTATGCATTCAGCGATGGGATTACCATTGGCTTTGAAACGAATGGTCCATATGTGGAAGATGTGAAGGTTTATAATTGTGATATCTTACAGGCAAGAGGGGGGAGCCGTGTGGATGGTCATTCTGCCTTCAGTATAATATGTGACGGACCAGCCCGGATACAGGATATCACGTATGAAAATATCAGGGTGGATAAAGATGTATTCAAATTATTTGAGCTGCATATAACCGACGGCACAAAATATGGTGTGAATCCTCCCGGCCATATCAGCGATATTCATTTAAAAGATATTAATTGGAACAGCAAAAGGCCGATAATTATTAAAGGATTTGATGAAACACACCGGGTTCAGAACGTCACTTTCGAGAACTGTACGATACTTGGGGAGGTTCTTGAAAACACTGACAATGACTTTTTTGAGATCAATGAATTTGTGGATGATGTTCAATTTATCCGATAGTATAAACAATATATGAATCTAAGCATTATGCATTTTCTGGTTTGAAATTTTTCCCGCAGACTTTAAAGCCCGATAAATAACTTAGATCCCGGGTGAAATTTTATTCATTTGATTTAATCAACCGGCCCCTTTTCAAGGGCATTTTTAATGGCGGCTTTTGCAAAGTTACTGGTAACGGTAGCGCCTGATATCGAATTGAAATTCAGGTTTTCCTTCTGGTCAATCCCGGCTTTAATATTTTGAGGTGCACCATAGCCAATTGTCCCGTAAAGTTTTTCGAATTGGTAATTTACTAATTCTCCATCTTTTATTTTGAAAGATATTTTAGCGCCTATTCTGGTGATGATAGTAGAATATTCACCTTCATAACGGCCATCCTCAATCTGAGACATCATCGGTTGAAATTCACCAACATAATTACCAGCATTTCTTCCAGCCAAGTTGAATGATATGAGCGCTGCTGTAATAAACACAGCAATTGCTCCAAGTACGTATAAAAATATTTTTAACATTTGGATTTTATTTTCATAATTATATAACAGGGCATAGCTATTCAGCAATGAAATTTTCTTCGATCAGGAATTGTTTCATTAGTACAAGGGTCTGGTGGAAGGGCCTGTCTTCTTTTCTACCTTTATTAAAAAAAGCATGCTTCTCACCTCCAAACAAAATTACTTCGCAGGTATTACCCTCTGCCATCATGATCTTCTGAAATTCCAATATCGTGGAAGGTGGTTCGACGGTATCTTCTGTCCCATGAAAGATCAGGGTAGGGGGTGTGGATTCCGAGATGTGAAATATGGGAGAAGTTTTTCTGATCTCCTCTTCTCCACCGAACCGGTCCTTGAAACCAATTGTATTCAGCACAGGATTGAATAAGATCAATCCGGCCGGTTTAGGATCAATACTTATGTTATCGTTAGGATCATTGTAGCCATCCAGGGGTGCCGTACAGTCTGCAAGATGGCCACCTGCTGAACCTCCGCCGGCAACGATCCTGTTTTTATCTATTTGTATACCATCTGCATTGGATTTGAGCCATCTCATGGCCGATTTAGCATCGCTGATGGCATCCTGTGGGGAAGTGTTATGTTTGTTTTTAATCCTGTATTCCGCTGTTATCCCTGCAATTCCATTTTCAGCCAGAAATTTACAGTGTGATGTGAACTGTCCTGTATTCCCGTTTACCCAACCTCCACCAAAAAAGAAAATTACAGCCGGGATCGTGGCATTTCGCTTGAGTTTTTCAGGATAATAGATATGCAGATCGAGGTGTATTGTATCCTTAACTTTATAGGTATAGGTTACGGGGGATATATTTTTCTGGGGAAAACCTGTCGTAGTCATTGTGATCGACAGACTAAAAATTAAAGCAATATATTTCATCATAATAAAAGGCCTTATAAAATATATTTGGGATCTGAATGAATGCGTAAATATAGACTTTCAAACAGGAAAATGTAAGTCTGATATCAGATTAGTGACTTCTTAATCTTGTATCCTATTACAAGGTATATTGTAGTATTGGTATTACAAGATTAAGATTGTAATAATATGAAGCTATCCTAAGTTTTTCCCTGAGAACTGCATCCTGAGGTCAATATATTTTGCTATCGGGCCTACGAGGAACAGGGCATAGAATGGCGCGTAGATGAACTGGTTCATACGTAAAACAAATTCCACGAGCGCGATCAGGAAGGCCACCAGGATCTGTCCCTTTTTGCTTCTTACACCTGTTGGCGGATCGGTGATCATGAAAAATATAAACAACTGATACATCGGGCCGGTAAGAGGCGCCACCTCAGCCAGGAAGGCATCACCGGTCAGGTAACTTCGAATAAAGGCAAAGAATATAAAGCTGATCACATAGGTAAAAGTAACATGGAATTTTTTTGCCCGGTAAACGATAACTGTTCCCAGCATCCAGATCACCAGCATGGGCCAGATGTTATTGCCCCATTGAATGCTTAAACCGGCAACACTGAAGGGTGCGGTAAACAGCATCCAGGATATACCAAAGTTAGATGGATTCCATATATGCTTTCCCTTATACCTGAGGACATATTTCGACGTGATTGATATCATGGCCGTTAATATATAAGGCCAGAAAAACATGGCCCTGATCCGAATCCTTCCGCTGATCCCTGAAATATAGGCACTGGCAAGGTTCTTCCATTTCCCGAAAAATAATCTGCCCAGCACCAGATCTGTTACTATGCTGGCTATAATGGCGAGAATTACATTCGTATAACTTTCAAGTATGCCAAAGGAAAGATGACCGGCCAGTAGGATCAGTGATATAAATATCGGAGCCGAATATTTATTCAATATCTCTAAAAGAACAAATGGTTTTTTCTTTTGTCCCTGTATTACTGCTGTTCCGCCCGATTCTATATTACTCATACCGCTTCAATCACTTTATTCAGTTTTCCAATTTCCGGATCATCGATTACCTGTACATGGCCTGATGGCCAGATGATCTCAACTTTTTCAACTTCAGGATTTTGTCCTAGTCCAAAATGAACATCCCTCTGGTTCTGGGAACAGAATCCGATTCCAGCGGTCACAACCTGGGCTTGTTTTTTCCCATTCCAATAAAGGGTTACCATAGCACCAATAGCACTTTTATTGCTGGTCGTTCCCTTCAGTGAAAAAGCAATCCACTGATTCGATGTATCAACCTGGTTTTTGTATACAAGCAGTCCCTGATTCATACTGGCTACGACTACATCCAGTACGCCCCTGTTCCACAGATCTGCCAGTACTACTGCACGGCTGTCCAGGGTGGCCTCTTCGCATACATCCTTTGAGGCATCCAGGAAATTTCCGTTGCCGTCATTTAACCAGATCATATTTTGCTGGTGTCCTGACTGGCTTTTCCCTTCCATGGCAGGCCAGTTCCGGGCGTCGGAAATGATGGATTTATTACCACCGGTAACCTTCGTATAATCGTACCAGTAGGATGACCCTTTTATCCCGGAAATAAAACCATTGGCTACATAAAGATCCTGTGTTCCATCATTGTTTAGATCGCCGAACTGAGCTCCATAGCTCCAGCCTCCAAGTTCAACGCCCTTTCTTCTGGCTGTGTTTTTATAAACCGGGTAACCGGGCCCTTCGGATGGGCTCCAGAGGTTGTTCCCCTGCAACAGTACACCAACTTCAGTAATATTGGAAATATATAAACTTTGCATGCCATTGTTTTCGATATCACCAAAGCTCATATTCATCCCACTTTTTGGTGTGTAACCTATACCGGTCTCCTTACCAATCTCCTTAAAACTTCGACCTTCCTGGTTCATTAACCATTCATCGACACTATAGTCGTTGGCGATAACCAGATCCTGGTAGCCATCGCCATTCAGATCAGCAGCCCCGGCCGCGAGGGTCCATCGTGTACTTGTCAGCTTAACCTCCAGGGTGACATCCTCAAATGTGCCGTTTCCTTTGTTTTTGAAAAGATAATTTCTGCCGCCATTTTTTGCATATTCAAAGCTTTCCGGCATTATGACCGTTGATTCCAGATTCCACAGATCTATATCTTCCCTGTAATATCCACCTACAAAGAGATCCAGATAACCATCATTATTATAATCCATCCAGATGGCCGTACTGGCATTAATCCAGCCGGGGAAACCAGCATTTTCAGTGACATTCTCAAATGTATTCCCATCCAGGTTTCTGAAGAGCAAAGGCTTACCCCATTTATAGATAAATATATCTTCAAATCCATCATTATCGTAATCTCCCCATACCGAACCCATCGATACGCCGGTACCTGAAACATTGACATCGTCCAGTCCAAGTTTTGAAGCAACATCCACGAAAGTGCCGTCTTTTTGATTATGATATAATACGTTTTTACTATCCTGATTACTGTTGGTGAGATAAAGGTCCTTCCAACCGTCACGGTCAAAATCGCATATTGAAATGGAGGCTCCCAAGGAAGCGATTTGCGGTAGAATATGATTCAATTGGGGATCTAATTCCGGACTTTGATGTTCGAAGTCAATACCAACCTGCCGGGAAACTTCTTCCAGGTAAAATCCAAAAAATTTCAATGCAGTGGCAGAATTATTTGAAATGGCATCTTTGGGTTTGCTTATTGTTTCTTTTTTTATAAAAGCAGGTAATGCCAACAGGAAAATGAAAAATATTGCAATAAATATTTGAGTGGTTCTCTGATTTCCGGTCTTGCCGCTCATAGTCTTTCTTTCTGTAACTGATCAATTATGCCGAAATATTTTCAAAATCGTTTTTGCCAAGCTACAATTTTATAAAGAAAAGTTCAGACTTAGGGGATACTGCAGGAACTTTTTCCAGATTTTGTCTGGATAAAGATAGTTTAGCGCTCAGCTCCCGGAGAGCAAATCTTATCAATTATTTTCAACATTTTTTCGTAGTGGCTGCCTTTCCAGTAAATATTCCGGCAATCACTGCAGCGATAAAAATCCTGATAATATTTATATGTTTTGTGGGGGACCATTCTTTTAACGGATTTTTTGTTTGCCTTGTGGAAGATGCCGTTGCATTCCATGCATCTTGTGAAAGGGCGCTTCTGGCTTAATAAATCGAATTTTTTGAAGACCTCCCGACATTGATCTATTGGTTTTTGAGTCCTGATGAAATATCCTCTTTGAACCTGACCATTTTTCAGTATCCCAAGATCACGGGTTAGAATGATCCTTTTTTCTTTAATAGAATGGTTTATAATCTTATCGTCAGATATATCATTTTTGTATAACGTATCAAAACCGCACATTCTTAAATATCTGGCGAGTTTCCCAAGGTGAGCATCTGCAATGAATCGGGTGATCCTCAAGGGTTCAGGTCTGAATTTGATTATTGGGGAGATATCCAGAATTTCGAATTCCGGATAAACAGAAATTCTATCTCCCGGGGCTATATTATACTGGAAGTCTACAGAGATCCCATTGACAAGTATCAAGTCAACCTCTGTGTGTGGAACACCTTGAGATTCAATAACATCTTTAATGCCGGGACTTCCAGAAAACGGAAGTTCGTAGGGAATATTTCGCTTATGACCGGCTAAAAAATCATTCAATTCTTCGTAAAACCGCAGTGTTACACTTTTTCCCTGATTTACCAATTGTGTATTTGTTGGTTAGCCTGTTCAATTTAACAAATAGTGAGAAATCTTTCCAGTAATCCATATTGTAATAAAGGATAAAATGGAATTGTATCACAGTTAAAGAAATTAAAACGTTTAACGTCCTGAATGGTTGATGATGTAACGCCGGGGCAGATTTTGGCTTTAATTTACTGAATTGGTCCCGATTGTATTTTTTTAAAGGAGCAAATTAAAAAGTTCTGGCTGGAGCCAAATGGAGTGATATGATCCTCAGTTTTGCATTCTATTTTATGAAATCCATTGGAAAGTTCTTTTTGAATTAGTTCCTCAGAATATTGCCTGACTGGTAATCCGCTACACTCTTTTGGCCCTTTATCAGAAAAAGTAGTCAGTGTGAGATATCCTTTTACAGATCGTTCAGCGATCTGAATATACTTTCGTATTTCTTTTGGTTCGGTAAGAAAATGAAAAGTGGCCCGGTCATGCCAGAGATCATATTTTTTTGATGGATTGAATTCAAGAATATCTGAAACGACCCAATTCACCAACGGGGCCCTGTCCCCAAGCCGGTGCTTAGCCTTATCGAGTGCTTCACCGGAAATGTCAAGAACTGTTATATTGCTATATCCATCGTCAAGAAGATGGTCAACAAGTTTGCAGTCACCACCACCAACATCGATAATTGCTGCCGTTTTCGGAAGCTTTAATTGACGGATGAGTTGAAGTGAAGTTTCGGGTACTTCCTGTGTCCAGCTTACCTCTTCCGGTGATTTGGATCTGAAGACATTTTCCCAATGCGATTTTCTGCCTGACATATTCTGCATGGCACTCATATTTTGCTCAACCTAGAGTGATTTATGATTTTGTCTCCAATTCTGGATTTCGACTACATTGCCTTCCGGGTCTTTTGCATATATTATGGTCAAAATGCCCAGGTCTTTCATTTCCTTTTCAACAAGTTGCCCATATTTTCTTCCTCCGTGCTCAAGAAACCGGTCAAGCACCGTATCAACATCATCTACATGAAAGGCAATATGAGTAAATCCGTATTGATTTACATGCGACTCATTATCCTTTGAATCGTTGTCCTGGTAGCTGAAAATTTCCAGTGTGGGACCATTCTCATAACCAGGTAATCTTAAATGGATGCCTTTTATGTGTACTTCCCTGATATTAGTGATACGGTCTATCCATTCACCTGAAATATCCCGCTCAGGATAAATGGGTTCACAATTAAACACATCAATATAAAACTGTGCCAGTTTCTCCCAATTCCTCGCAACTAAATTGGTGTGTACAAATTTGACTGAATTATCCACATTTAAAAAATTTTGAGTTAAGCCTTTAAAATGATGCAATTTACAAATCAGGTCTGACAAGCCTAAAAAAGACTGGATTTATTTGGAAATTAAAAATAAAGTTTCTAAATTTAAATACTATAAAAAAAATGAAGTATAAAATATATATACTACAATTAATGATTAACTCACATAAAGCACAACAACAATGGTACGTAACAGAAAATTAAAACCCGACCGGTCGATCTTCGGTCCGATCCAGCCTGTTATCGTCTTGATAATATTTGGATTAACGCTTGTGATCTGGGGCATTAAAATAGCCCTGATCGTACTTATCGCAGTATATCTGGTGTATTTTGCATTTACTATTTATGCTTTTTTACGCGTGAAAAATTATTACTTTTTAACGGCAGGTTTTTTTCAAATCATGATGGCGGTATTCCTGACATTTAATAAAATTGGTCCCGTACCGCTTAATGAAGATATGATTCAAGGAATGGTTATCATTTTGATTGCCAGTGCGGTGATGGCCGGATATTCTTTGATAACAAAAAAAATGAAATGGTGTGGTCGTGAAATATTTGAGCTCGCAGCACAGGATGTGGATGTTGATCCGCAAACTTTTACTGAACGCCCGAAACCATCCGGTAAAATTGTGTACAGGCGTGAAGATCTGTTTGGATTTGCCCATTTTTATGAGAAAAATCTACTGGGTTTGAGCAAGAGGGAAAACGGCACAATGATTTTTATCCCTGTTAAAATGAATGATTGGGCGAATGCACTATATAATCCATCTTATAATTATAAGGATCATTCTTATGTTGCTATAAGTTTTGACGGAAGCGTATCTACATATATATCAAAAAAGGATTATCTCGATTATAGGGAGGATCTTGCTTTTGATCAGTTGACGGCTTCATTAAGCAATCTGCACCTGGATTTCTTTGAGTGGTAGCAGGGGGGGAAGGAAGAAAGTATCAAGGATAACATTAGGGAAGTAGAAGGAAACATTTTCAGCTGATTATCATGGATTTTATCGAAGCCCGTAAACTCAGTAACTATTTGTCCAAGGGGTACGCAGAACAGATTTTCAGACTCCTGATGACATACCAGGATATTTCTGCCACAGAAGCTGCTTCCCGCTTGAATCTGCACGTTCAGACTGCACAGGAATTTCTTGAAACCATGACTTCGTATGATATTCTCAGCAAGGAGGAAGTGTCAGAAAATAAGCGTCCATATTTCCGGTATAAACTGGCCAAACGTAAAATATCTCTCGAGATTGATCTTGACAAAGTACTTACAGCCAAGGTTAATGCTGATGAGTCTGAATATGCCATCAGGGAAAAAAGGAATTCAGGGGCAAAGTTCACCCTGGCCAGAAACGGAAAGCATTTCAGCAGCGTATCGATCTGGAAAGGGGATGGTCGAGGAGGTAAGGAAAGGAAGATCAATCTTACCGAGTCGCAGGGATTGTTCCTTTTCAATCTTCCATTTCCTGATGCTTTACCTTTATCGGTTGATGAGATTTTGACAAGATCAGAAGTCGATATTGCTCATAAACCTGAAATACTGGATATAGTTAAAGAATTGATCGAATTATCGGTCATTGAAAAGGTCAGTTAAAAAAAATTTCTGAAAAGATGCCTGTTGGAACTCCCGGAGCTAAGGTCCGGGATCTTTCAACAGTGACCTTAACTAGAACAGTTTATAGCGTAATGAAAAACCATGCATCTCAATATAATGCTTTAAATATGGAAAATTTGATCAATATTAATATCTCGGGTATAATCTTTCATATTGAAGAGGATGGCTATGAAATCCTGAATAAATATCTGGAATCCATGCAAAAAATTGCGGCCACCTACAATGCACCCTCAGCGATCATGGCGAATATAGAAAACAGAATAGCCGATACATTTCTCAACAAACTCAAAGATGGGCTCCAGGTGGTTACCCTGGAAGATGTGGAGAATTTAGTTGAAAAAAAAGAGGGATTCACACAATTTAGAACTATAAAATACACAAATTACTTTTACCTCCAGTAATCTGGGATGACATTGTTTGCAGATTGGTATACACAGAGATACTATTAATTCTGCTATGCATACCTGGGGAAGTTACTGGGTATTAATGATCGGGTAAGAAGTTTTCCTTCAATATATCGCTACCTGTTCTTTTTTGATTTCTAAGGTTGTGGTTTTGTATCCAGGATAGTATCGCCCAGCTTCTCAAGCTGATAATTGACCTCCAGGGGAGGTAATTCATCCGGTTCCCCTTCACCTTTCAGATAATGATTGAACCACCGCATCGTCCTGAGACTAAAGTCAAGCTGAGACTGTGTGTTTTTATTGCCATGTCCCTCGCCCGGGTACCACACAAGCCTGACGGGTGCATCCCCGTGCAGTTTCAACTGACGGTATAGCTTCAGGGACTGGGATGGATGAACCCTGGTATCTTCCT